>JABJKT010000007.1 GCA_018660225.1 Kordiimonadaceae bacterium | reverse complement strand
AGGAGCAACCGCCCCGGAAACTCTCAGGCAAAAGGACCGCTAGAAATTAAAGCACTCTGGAAAGTGAAGGCTCAGCCTTCCGCCGACGGGGTAAGCCCAAAGTTTGGGTCAAATCTCTCAGGCACCAATGACAGAGGGGGCACCGATAGTACGGGTTTGCGTACTTAACGTGCTCTATCTGGAGAAATAAAATGAGTGTAGAAAATAGTGATCTATTAAAAACACCCTTATATTCATTACACGAAAGCCTTGGCGGGAAAATGGTTCCTTTTGCAGGATACCTTATGCCTGTTCAATATCCGCTTGGCGTAATGGGAGAACATAATCACACAAGAGAAAAAGCTGGCCTTTTTGACGTATCCCACATGGGACAGGTGGTTATTAGCGGTGAAAATGCCGATCAATGGCTTGAAACGCTAGTTCCGGGAAATATTATTGATCTTAAACAAAACCGCATTCGATATACGATGTTCACGGATGATAATGGTGGCATCCTTGATGATCTGATGATTACAAGACGAGAAAACGACATTTTCATGGTGGTGAATGCTGGCTGTAAAGCTGAGGACATCGCCCATATGCGCGCCACTATGCCAGACCATCTTGAACTTACAGAACTGAATGATCGCGCCCTTGTTGCTCTTCAAGGACCGTTAGCCGCAGAAGTATTAGCAAGATTTACTAGTGGCGCAGATGAAATGGACTTTATGTCCTACGGCGAAGTGGAGATTTGCGGCGCCAAGTGTTTCATCAGTCGCTGTGGCTATACTGGTGAAGACGGTCACGAAATTTCAATTCTTGCCGCTAACGCTGAGGAAGTTTGCAATGCTTTACTCGGCGAACCAGAAGTTGAAGCTATCGGCCTTGGCGCAAGGGATAGTCTGCGCCTTGAAGCGGGACTCTGCCTTTACGGTCATGATATAACCACGAAAACCTCCCCCATTGAAGGGGCGCTTCAGTGGTCAATCGGTAAACGCCGCCGCGAGCAGGGTGGCTTCCCCGGTGCTGATAAAATACTAGGCCAGCTTGCAAGCGGTGATATTGCCCGCAAACGGGTTGGTATTTTACCGGCAGGGCGCGCCCCTGCCCGTGAAGGTACAGAAATTTTAGACGCGGGGGATAATGTGATCGGCGTCATTACCAGTGGTGGTTTTGGCCCCACTTTTGGCGCTCCCATTGCTATGGGATATGTCGATTTAAAATATTCTGCGGCAGAAACACCAATTTTTCTTCAAGTCCGTAAAAAGAAACTTGAAGCGAAAGTCGCAAACATGCCGTTTGTTGCACAAAATTATTATAGAAAACCGAAATGAGAAGGGAAAAGTTATGACAACTTATTATTCAGAAGACCACGAATGGATCAATGTTGAAAGCGGCGTTGGCACGGTAGGCATTACCGATTACGCACAAAATGCACTCGGTGACATCGTCTTTGTTGAGGTGCCAGAAGTTGGCGATGAACTCGCCAAAGGTGACGAGGTTGCGGTTGTTGAAAGTGTCAAAGCCGCATCAGAAATTTATTCACCGGTCACCGGTGAAATAACCGCCGTCAACGAAGATCTTGAAGACAATGCTTCACTGGTAAATAGCTCCGCCGGTGGCGATGGCTGGTTCTTTAAAATCAGTATTTCTGATGATAGTGAACTCGAAGGCCTTATGGATGCGGATGGCTATAAAACGTTCACAGCCGGACTAGAGTAAAAATAATATAATTTAAGGTTTAACCACATGCGTTATTTACCACTTTCAACCGATGACAGGGCAGAAATGCTCGCAAAGATCTGTGTAGAAAATATCAACGATCTATTCGTAGATGTGCCAAATCATGCTTTGCTAAAAGGGCTAGTTGATCTTCCTAATCATATGACAGAAATGGAAGTCGAACAGAATTTCGAAGCCTACAGCGCAAAAAGTGTTGCCGCGGGTTCGGTACCGTTTTTTGTTGGTGCCGGGGCTTATCGCCATCATGTTCCCGCTTCCGTTGATTATCAAATTCAGCGCGGTGAGTATTTGACGGCTTATACCCCGTACCAGCCGGAAATATCACAAGGCACGCTGCAAACGCTTTATGAGTTTCAAAGTCAAGTCGCGCAAATTACCGGCATGGATGTGGCAAATGCGTCGATGTATGATGGTTCCACCGCCTGCGGTGAAGCGGCGCTTATGGCATGCCGTGTCACGCGTAAAAAACGCATTATTGTTAGTGGCAACCTTCATCCACATTATATTGATGTGGTTAAGAATTTGACCAAATTCACCGATGGTGTGGTGGTAGACAATGACCCTACGCTGAATAAACCTGAGAATCTTATAGATCAGGTTGATGATGATACGGCCTGTGTGATTGTCCAAAACCCTGATTTTTTTGGCAATATTAATGACTTTAGCGATCTAGCCGATGCCCTTCATGAACGAAAAAAATTACTTGTTATTGTTAACACGGAAGTAGTTGCGCTTGGCGCAATTAAGTCACCCGGTGAAATGGGTGCGGATATCGTTGTCGGCGAAGGACAATCAATTGGTAACGGCCTTAATTACGGTGGGCCTTATGTAGGGCTTTTTGCTACACGTCAAAAATATGTCCGCCAAATGCCCGGCCGTCTTTGCGGCGAGACCACGGATGCGGACGGCAAACGCGGTTTTGTGTTGACCTTATCAACGCGCGAACAGCATATCCGTCGCGAAAAAGCGACAAGTAATATTTGCACCAATGCGGGGCTTTGTACGCTGGCTTTTACTATTCATATGACTTTGCTCGGTGAAAAAGGTTATCGCCACTTGGCACAATTAAATCATGCTGGCACAGTGAAGCTCAAAAATAAACTAGCCGGTATTGATGGACTTGAAGTACTCAATGAAACGTTCTTCAATGAATTTACAGTTCGTCTTTCCAACAATGCTGCTGAGGTTGTTGAAACGCTTGTCGAAAATGATGTGATAGCGGGCCTCCCCGTATCCAGACTTTATCCTGATAGGCCTGAACTTAATAATATTTTGATCATTGCCGTTACCGAAACAACATCCGAGGATGATATGGATATTCTGGTAGCAGAACTTAAAGAGGTGCTAAAATGATGAATAATCAGGGACGCCCAACAGGCATAGATGGCACGACAGAAACGTCAAATGCCGGATACGAAACATACACGGGAAACCGTGGTCTGGCACAAGTTGAAGGCCTAATTTATGAAATTGGTGACACACAGCGCACTGGCGTTGATCTTCCTGAAGTGGAAGAGTTTGAAAGCTGCATTGGCGGAGTGACGCGCGATAATGAAATCGGTCTTGCAGGCTTAACGGAGCCGGAAGCCATGCGCCATTATACGCGCCTGAGCCGGAAAAATTATGCTATTGATCTTGGTCTTTATCCACTTGGTTCATGTACTATGAAGCATAACCCACGCCTTAATGAAAAAGTAGCAAGACTGCCCGGCGTCGCGGACATTCATCCGCTGCAACCGATCAGCACCGTACAGGGTGCGCTTGATCTTATTGATACGCTCGCTCACTGGCTTAAAACACTGACCGGTATGCCAGCGGTTGCTATGTCACCAAAAGCCGGAGCGCACGGCGAACTTTGCGGCCTTATGGCCATTAGGTCCGCCCTTGAAGCAAAGGGCGACGCGAGATCTATTGTGCTTGCACCGGAAAGTGCACACGGTACTAACCCGGCAACGGCGGCGCTTTGCGGGTATAAAGTAAAACCGATCCCAGCGACAGAAGATGGCCGGGTTGATCTTGATGCCATGAAAGAAGCGCTTGGCCCGGATGTGGCAGCGATTATGGTCACTAACCCCAACACATGCGGCCTTTTTGAACGTGAAATCATCGAAATCGCCGATGCGGTTCATGCGATCGGCGGGTATTTTTACTGCGACGGCGCAAACTTTAATGCCATCGTTGGTAAGGTTCGCCCGGGTGATCTTGGTGTTGATGCCATGCATATTAATCTGCATAAAACCTTCTCTACCCCGCACGGCGGCGGTGGACCGGGCGCGGGTCCGGTGGTTTTATCCGAAGCCTTGGCTCCCTACGCACCAATTCCATATGTGGTGATGGGCGAAGAAGATTTTGATATGGTAGAGCATGACACGACCGGAAAAAGCTTTGGCCGTATGACAGCCTTTCACGGTCAAATGGGTATGTTTACCCGTGCCCTTGCTTATATGATGTCCCACGGCGCCGACGGCCTTGCCCGCGTTGCCGAAGACAGCGTGCTTAACGCAAACTATGTCCTGGCGAGCCTTAAAGATATTATGAGTGCTAGCTTTGAAGGTCCGTGTATGCATGAAGCGCTGTTTGATGATCGGTTCTTAAAAGATACAGGGGTATCTACCCTTGATTTTTCAAAAGCAATGATTGACGAAGGCTATCATCCGATGACCATGTATTTCCCACTTGTGGTCCACGGTGCAATGCTGATTGAGCCAACGGAAAGTGAAAGTAAACAGTCCGTTGATCAATTTATCGGCATGATGAGGTATCTAGTCGAAAAAGCAAAAGCCGGAGATACAGGCCGCTTCACAGGCGCGCCCTATAATGCCCCGCTAAAACGGCTAGACGAAACGGGAGCGGCGCGAAATCCGGTATTACGCTGGACCGCAGCAGAATAAAAGAAAGGCCGGAGATGATCCGGCCTTTTTTATTTTATTTGATGGTCTTGATATCCATATCGTAATAATTGCAAGTCTTCAGATCTTTTTCCCACAATATTCTGTTTTCCAATGTTTCTAGGGCTCTGCCATAAAGATGCAAATGGCGCGTACTTTCCCCTTCGTTTATCGCAATGGCGTGAATATCATCGGGCAAAAGACAGATACCCTGCCCCGGCTTTACAACAATTGTATCGGTTAGCTGGATTGGCCTCATCCCGGGTTCAAGCGGGCCTTCTGCATCAGGTGTATAAACATAATTAAATTCTTCACCTTGCGCAGCCGTGACACAGGCCCATGTAGTATGGTTATGGGGCGGGGCATATTTCCCTTTATGCATAACGTTTAGATAAAGCGCGTAACTGTCATCATCATCTTTGGCAATCAGATAACGGTTTTGGATTTTGCCGTCCAAAGGTGCGGCGAATTGATCCTCAGCCCAATATTCCCCTTTACCCGCGAGCGCAATCATCACTTCTTTCACCTGCTCAAGATTTTCCCGGCTAACCTCAACCGGGCCTGCCAAATTTCTGACTTTATTCATGATAACTTCTAATTCTTGTTCTCTTTTTTCTGAAACTGAACTCATTTTTATTTCTTTCTATAGTCGATTAATTTGTCAGCGATCTTGATTGAAAAATCGTGATAAGGTTGCCCCGCCGTATTTGACATCCAAACAAAGCCGATATCATGTTCGGGAATCATGATTATATAGGCCCGAAAGCCGTCATTACCACCATGGAAAATAGTTTCAACATCACCCTGCATGCGCCGCTGCCAGCTAAAGCCGACCTCATCGAATTTACCGAAAGCCGGTTGCCACATTTGATCCAAGATTTCTTTTTTGAGTATGCGGTTACCGTCTAGAGAGCCGCCATTTAAATTAAGCTGCACCCAGCGCGCCATATCATCAATGTTGGATATCAGTGTTGAGCTTGGCCCGTGCATACGATTATAGGGATATACATCAGCAACCCGAAGCTCGCCGCTCTGCGGACTATGAAGGCTGTTTAAATTTGTCATATCCGCTTCTTGAATAAGCAGCGTGCTATTCATCATCCCGGCCGGGATAAGAATATTTTCACGCACGTAATCTTCAAAGGAAATACCTGATGCCTTGGCGATCACATCGCCGAGAAGCTCATAACCGGTATTGCAATATTGAATGACCGTTTCCGGCTCATGGGTCAGGAACTTATGGGATATAAAATCGCGAACGAACCGCTCAAGCGCCCCTTCATCATACTGCGGATTATGCCACGGATTACTGTCAAAATCAGGCATGCCGGAAACATGGCTGGCAAATTGACGAATGGTCAGGTCTTTATAACGGTTATCGACAAGCCTAAAATAGGGAACGACATCAACCACAGGCTTATCCACATCAAGCTTGCCCTGATCATGCAGCTGCATCAGCGCCGTGCCGACAAAAGTTTTAGTGACCGACGCCATATGAAAAAGAGAGGCGTTTGTTTCCGGCTCTTCCGTGTACATATTCTTAATGCCGTAAGTTTTCTTGAACAGCGCCCCATCGCTGGAAACCACAGAAAAGACAAAACCCTGAATATCATTTTCCACCATCATTTCTTCAATGATCGGTGTAAATATTTCATTTAGTTCTGCTTCATCAGCAAATGTATAAACCGGCCCGATAAATATGAGCAGAAGGAGGCTTTTAAATATTTTCCCCATATTTTTATCCCTTATGTTTGTCCCGTCCCTGTTTTTAGTACGGTTAGGCCGCTATTGCAATAAATGATCGGTTGACGTAGCAACAAGTATGCGGTTTTATAGGGCGTAATAAATATAAAATATATGGGAGAAATTCAAATGCCATTTAAGAAATTGGTACTGGCCGGGGCTAGTCTTGCCTTTGCTTTTAACATCGCAAATGCCGCCGATGTACCGCCGCAGGAACTACCGATGATCCATCAAATGGTGAAAGATGTATCAGCGTCACGTATTGAGGCTGACATTAGAAAACTGGTCAGCTTCGGAACCCGTCACACCCTATCCGACACTGTATCGCAAACCCGCGGAATTGGCGCGGCGCGGCGCTGGATATTCGCAGAATTTGAAAAAATCAGTGCTGATTGTGGTGGCTGCCTTGAAGTGATGTATATCAGTGATACCGTAACCGGTGGCCGCATCCCAGAGCCAACCGAAGTGGTTAGCGTTATTGCCATTCAGCGCGGCGAACATGACGGGGAGCGCTATGTTTCCATGTCCGGCGATATTGATAGCCGCGTTTCCAACCCGCTTAATGGCGTGGATGATAGCCCGGGCGCTAATGATAACGCCTCCGGCATGGCTGGTGTTATTGAAGCCGCCAGGGTGATGAGCAAATATAAATTTGCCGGATCCGTTATTTACATGGGCCTTTCCGGTGAAGAACAGGGCCTATTTGGTGGTCAGATTGTTGCTAAACATGCGCTTGCAAATGACTGGCGCATTAAAGCGGTTCTTAATAACGATATGATCGGCAATATTACCGGTATTAACGGCGTCACTAATAACACCACGGCGCGTGTTTTTTCAGAAGGCACGCGCGACGTTGAAACTGAGGAAGAAGCGCGCGCAAGGCGT
>JABJKT010000039.1 GCA_018660225.1 Kordiimonadaceae bacterium | reverse complement strand
GGCACAACAGGAGTGCCGATCGCTATCGTGCTTCTTCTATTTAATGCTAATCTTAAGAAAATATTTGCTGAAAGCGGTTGGACACTGGTTGCGTTTTCCTTTGGTGCGCTTGGCACGACACTTGGTACTATTCTCGGTGTTATGATGCTGCCACTGGGGGAGAAAACCGCCGAACTGGCCGCCGTTTTCAGTGCCACTTATATCGGTGGTTCGGTTAATTTTATTGGCGTATCAAACGCTATCGGCTTTGATGATAGCAATCTGTTAACAGCAAGCGTTGCCGCCGATAATGTGGTCGGTGTTATGTTCATGGCTCTTCTTATTGCCATTCCGTCCATGAAATTTATGGTTAAAGCTTTTGGCTATGATGCGCACGGTACGAAATATCTTGATGATAGTTCGGAAATGGACGAGGAGGCGAGCCCACCATTTTCAATTGAACGGGCCGTTCTTTCGTTGGGATTAGCGTTCTTAATCGTTTGGCTTAGTGGATATATTGCTACTCTGATTGGTTATTCTTCTGCCCAGCTGCTCATTTTAACGGCGATTACGGTGACGATGGCGACAATTATGCACGAAAAAATAAGCGCATTAAGCGAAGCCTTTCCCATTGGGATTGCCATTATGTATCTGTTTCTTGGTATGATCGGTGCGGGGGTTGATATTCTTACTATGATTGAAAGCGGCATGATGCTGGCGCTGTTTGCCTTTATCATTCTTTGTGTGCATTTGATTAGCATCCTGCTTCTGTCACGTATTTTCAAAATCGGCCTGCCGGAAGCGCTTATCGGTTCTAACGCCTGTATCCTTGGTCCGCCCACGGCTGCGGCAATGGCCGGTGCCATGGGATGGCGCACACTGGTAACACCGGCGGTGCTTTCAGGTACGTTCGGTTATGCCATGGCTAATTTTATTGGAATGAGCATTTATGGGTTTCTTGGGTAAGCAAATGCTTATGTAGCAATCGCTTGAAAAATATTGACTGACAATAATTCATGCGTATTGTGATGTAATTCTTATTTATGTGAGTTAGTTGTGTTTTATAGGTTTATTAAAAAATATTTATTTAATTTTATGATCTTTTCCCTCCTTGGGATGTTCAGTGCACACTCTCAAGATACTTCACCATTAATTGATTTAACGCCCGAAGAACGTGCGTGGCTTTCTGAAAATAAAGAAATATTGGTCGCCACTGATCCGACAATGGCACCACTTGAATTTATTGGCAATGATGGGGAAATATCGGGACTTGCTGGTGAATATCTTAAGCTGATATCTGAAAAAATTGGTGTAAGTTTTGTTTGGTCCGGCAACGAAAACTGGACAGTGGGTGTTGAGCAAATCCATGCTAAAGAAGCTCATATGGTATCGGCGGCAAATAATACAGCCGAACGTAGAGAATTTCTGACATTTATTGAGCCTTTCCTAAATGTCTCATATATGATTTTCGCAATCCAGGGCGGGGACAGTTTTGGAAATATGGATGCCCTTGCCGGAAAAACAATATCACAAGTTAAGGGTTTTTCCTTATCCTATAGGATAAAAGAAGATTACCCTGAAATTAATATTGTTGAAGCTGATACGGTCACGGATGCACTTTACCTGCTCTCTGAAGGTGAAGTTGATGCCTATGTCGGGAGCATTGCCATTGCGGCACATTATATTTCAGAAGAAGGCCTTTTCGAATTAATCGTGGTCGGCGGCGCCCCTTACAGGGGGGAAAATGCCATGGGAATTCGAAGTGAATTGCCCTTACTCGCCAGCGCTATGAACAAAGCAATGTCTAGTATATCGGTTGATCAAAGAGCCGTTATTTCAAGGAAATGGCTGGCGCTCAGCTATGAACCCAACGAATATTATGAGCTATTGCTAAGAGGTGGAATTGTTGGCTTAATTATTTTATTCTCATTTTTAATCTGGAATTATAGCCTTCGCCGCGAAATTCTCATGAGAAAAATCGCCCAATCAGAAATGTTGTTATCTCAGAAAGAGGCTAAATTAGCGCAATCAGATGCAGAAGAGGCAAACGAAGCTAAATCAACATTCCTTGCCAATATGTCCCATGAACTTAGAACACCTTTAAATGCCATTATTGGTTTCTCGGATACTATGTCGAGCGGTATTTATGGTAAAATTGTCCAACCAAAATATCTGGAGTATTTGGAACATATTAAAGACAGCGGTCATCATCTTGAAAATGTTATTAATGATATTCTTGATCTTTCAAAAATTGAAGCCGGTAAATGGCAGATGGATTTTGACAATTTTTCACTGGTTAAGTGTTTACAGTCATCACTGAAAATGCTCGAAGTTCAGGCAAAACATAAGAATATTGATCTTCATATTGAAAATTTAACGGGTGATGACGCCTTAACCATTAACCGTGATGAAAGTGCTTATAAACGTATCATTATAAATCTACTTTCAAATGCAGTTAAATTTACGCCTAAAGGCGGTGTAATTAAATGTAAAATAGAAAAATTAAAAGATGACATAATAAAAATTTCAATCATTGATTCCGGAATTGGCATTTCTGAGAAAAATATTGATAAAGTGATTGTTCCTTTTGGTCAGGTTCCTGAAACCCGGGAACTGAATAAATCTGGAACAGGACTTGGCCTGCCGATTGTAAAGCAGCTCGCAGAACTTCAGGGTGATGAATTTATTCTTGAAAGCAAGCTCGGGGAAGGGACAAAGGCATCAGTCGTAATCAACGTCTGATACCTTTGTATTTTTTACTCTGTCAGACATTTTTCTGGCGTATGAGTATCGATTAAATAGGCAACTTTCCAGTCACCGTTCATTTTCACCAGCGTAAAATGATTAATGCCACATGATTTTAACTCACCGTCAATAGCAATGGTGAAGGGGGCCCATGCGGTGGCAAGCGGGCCTTCGACATTAATTTCCACATCAAAAATCTGTTCGTCAGCTTGGCCTGGATTTAATGTTCCTACCCAGCCGATCCAATCAGCGGAAACACCCCGTGTTACCGATTGACCTGGGGCAATACGGTCCAGTTTAGTATCTTCGAGGATTAATGTTTTTAATGTTTCATCGTCGCCCGCCCGCATGGCGTTAAACACATTGTCCAGTAGTTTGGCAACCGCGGCTTTTTCTGCGTAAGTACCGGCAGCGTTTGAGTGGGAACTTACCCCGAACAGTGCGAGCAACATTAAAATTTTACATGAAATTTTTATCATCTTTATCTTCCTTTATTTAAAAGTTTTCAGCTATTAGCCAAGAAAATAATCTGCGTATGGGTGAAGTGCTGGTGCACCGCCTGTATGGAGGAACACGACATCCTTGGCATTTTCAAGCTTGTTGTTTTTGACCATATCGATATAGCCTGACATGGCTTTTCCTGTATAGACCGGGTCAAGAAGGATGCCTTCCTGTTCACCGACCAGCTTGATAGCAGCATTTCCCTCATCAGACGGATAACCGTATGCTTGACCGGTATAGTCATCGGTTACGATAATTTCGTCGTCATCGATCATGCTTGTGTCTATGCCACTCTCGGCACTGATCATATCCATCACTTGCCTTACTCTTTTCTTAAGGGCCTCTGCTGGTGAACTTACTGATACGGCAACGACTTTGGTTGTCGTGTTGCCAAAATGACGAAGTCCTGTCAGAAGGCCCGCGTGGGTACCGCAGCTGCCTGTTGCAATGAAAATGTGACTTGGGCTGATGCCCATTTCTTTCCACTGGCCGATCAGTTCACGTCCCGCATTGACATAACCAAGTCCGCCAACACCGTTTGAAGCACCAGCTGGGATCATATATGGTTTTTTACCGGCAGCAGTCAGCTCACTTTTTACCTTTTCAACCAGTTCGCCGCGGCCATCTTCGGCCACATATATATGGGCGCCCATGATCACATCCATCAGGTAATTACCGCTTCCCATCAATTCGCTTTTCATTTCCGGCACCGGATTGCTCAAGATCACGTGGGCTTCCAGACCAACTACGGCCGCACCCGAAACAGTTTGGCGTACGTGATTGGATTGAAGGCCGCCTTGGGTTATCACAGCTTTAGCACCATTATCAAGCGCTTGTGCAAGAGCAAATTCAAGTTTTCTTGTTTTGTTACCACCGTGGGCAAGTTCCATAACATCGTCGCGTTTTATATAGAGGTCCGGGCCGTTTATAACCTTTGTCAAATTTGACATTTTGCGGCATGTTGTCGGCAGGCTGGTTAATGAAACTCTGGAAATATCATCAAAACTGTCATGTTCAGCCATTTGGCCCATGGCTAAGGCGTCACCTGAAGCGGTTGCTGATACGAGCGCTGTTGCGCCTACTGCTTTGATAAAGTCTCTACGGTTTTTATTATTGGTCATTATTTTATTCCTATATTTTAATTTATTTATTTTAAAAATTCTTTTGAATATGGATGTAGTGCCGGTGCACCACCGGTATGGAGAAAGACTATGTCTTTGGGGAATTCGAGTTTTCCGCTCCTAATCATATCAAGCATTCCTGCCATGGCTTTGCCAGTATAAACCGGATCAAGCAGAATGCCTTCTTTTTCGGCGACTAGTTTGATGGCTGCGTTGGCTTCCTCTGTGGGATAAGCGTAAGCTTTTCCGAAATAATCACCGTTTACGATAATATCATCTTCGCTGATAACTGTGTCAGAAAGATCAATGACGTCTCTTATTTGCTGAAGGACTTCACGGACATTTTCTTTTTTAATCTCTTCGGGCTGGCTTACGGAAATTCCAACCACTTTAGTCGTCGTGTTACCAAAATAACGAAGCCCCATTAAAAGTCCGGCGTGGGTGCCGCAACTTCCGGTGCCGACAAAAATGTGGCTAGGGGTAAGGCCTCTTTGCTTCCACTGTGCAATAAGTTCTTGAGCGCACAGCATATAACCTAGGCTGCCAATACCGTCAGAAGCTCCCATTGGTACAGAATAGGGAGTTTTTCCATTTGAAATGAGCTCTTCTTTTACGAGGTTCATTTTTTCAATACACTGATCATCATCGCCATCAACCAAATAAACATGAGCACCCATGATCACGTCCAACAGATAATTACCGCTACTGAGCAGTTCCGCTTCCATTTCCGGAACCGGGCAATTTAAAATAACATGGCTTTGCATGTCGAGCTTTGCTGCGGCAGATACGGTCTGTCTTACATGGTTAGACTGGATGCCGCCCATGGTGATGACGCAGTCGGCGCCGCTTTCCAGCGCACTTGCGAAAACATATTCCAGTTTTCTGGTTTTATTGCCGCCGTGGGCAAGTTCCATCACATCATCACGCTTGATATAAATGTCCGGAAAGTAAAAATTATCTTTTGCCAGTTCTTTTGATAAATTCGGCATGCCATAGAATGCTGTAGGCAGTGTGGTAAGCGGCAGGCGCGCAATATCTTCGAATTTCATATGATTAGACTCACTAAATAAATAACGATCATTTTAATTTTATTATAAAACTCCGCCAAAATAAACTAATAGTTTAGGTTTCCAACCCTATTGGAATAAATCAAGTTCATATGACCCCCTTGATCTGCCAGTGATCCGAGTAAACACTATGACTATTAAACTTCATTAAGTAGTTTTTAACTATAAATGGCTATTGTGCAAATAAAAATTATTAAGGGGGTAAATCTGTCAGGGATTAAATGAATTATGTATAGTATTAATAAACTAAGCATTTTGCTTCTTAAGCACCTGTTTGCTGTATTATTAATCGCGATGACACCATTAAATGTTGCTGCTCAGAGTATCTCTGAAGAAATATCTTTAACAGAAGAAGAGCAGTCCTGGATTGCTGAACACCCGACAATTTCGGCTGGTAACATTACTGCTTATGCGCCATTTGATTTTGTCAGCGCAGGAGAACCAGTTGGTTTATCTATTGATTATTTAAATCTTCTTGCCTCTAAAGTTGGTTTGAAAATTGAATATGTTAATTATGGAAGTGTGTTTGAAAATCTCAAAATGGGGATGGCACAGAAAATAGATGTTCTTAACACTCTTTCCAAAACCGAAGAACGACAGGAATATTTCACCTTTTCTGCGCCTTATATTATGGATGGCATTGTTCTCTGGGGCCGAGTTGGCTCGACAAGAATTAATAACATAAACGATCTTAGAGATAAAAGGATCGGAGGTATTAAAGGCCATTTCATTTCTACATCTTATCAGAAACAATATCCTGATTTAAATTTTGTTGAATTTGCTACAAATAAGGAAGTTTTAAATGCATTAACGTCAAATGAGATTGATGTTTATCCAAGTGAAACTTTAACGACTGAATTTTCTATTTCTCAGAATAATATACAGGGTATAGAGGTAATAGGTACTGAGTTTGTCATTGAAAATAGTGAAATAGATCAACGTATAAATTACAGGCATGGAATAATACCTATAAAGAAATTATGGGACTCCAGGACCGGGACTATGAAGAAGGGATGGATATTAAGACATTTTTTGAGCTCAATATTGTAGATGAAATAACTTATGATCTATCAGTCGACGACTATATTCATGAATTGAAAGAACGCATAAAAAATCGGGTAGAATGTAACGAATATAACTGGGATAGAGTTAGGAATAAAGGCACCATCATAAACACCACTCAAAGAATTATGAACGATGGAACGCTAATAAACACCTATAAAGATGTCACATTAGAACGCCAGGAAGAACAGCGGATACAGGAAATGGCTCTCTGTGATGGTCTGACGGGTCTTGCAAACCGCAGGGCTTTTGATGCTTCCATGGAAGAAACGATCCTTCAGTTTGATCAGTCAGATACACCATTTTTATTGGCGTATATGGATCTGGATAACTTTAAAAATTTAAACGACACCCAAGGACACAACGCCGGTGATCTGGTTCTAATACACGTATCAAAAATTATCAAAAAGCATATCAGAGAAGGTGATCTTCCCTCAAGATTAGGGGGAGATGAATTTGCTATTATTTTTAAGAACACTAATGATATTGAAATGGCGGCGAACCGCCTGGAAAAAATTATATTGGAAATCAAAAACACCCGAATACTCGAAAATTATGAAATTAATGTCGGAGCAAGCGCCGGATTGGCGCAGTGTACAGATAGTAAATTAAGCGCAAGTGAAGTGGTGGAGATCGCCGACAAAGCACTTTATATCGCCAAAGAAAATGGTAAAGGACAAGTCTTCAAAAGTCTTGGCACATAATCAGTCAATTGCTCAAAAATAAAGTTCCTCTGCCCCTTTGATCCAAGTCCAGAATGACGGGTGATTAAATTGGGGCCAATATGGCCCGTTTGATTTACTGATTAAGTAACGTTCATTTAACGATCATTTAGCCTTATAAAAAATACTCTGCAAATTTAATTGACCAAGATGTATGTTTGCGGTTATTTTTCATAATTGACTTATGTTTTACGTTAGGAGATCCCGTAGTGGAACGCGAATTTATGGAATATGATGTGGTGATTATTGGCGGTGGTCCCGCTGGACTTAGCGCCGCCATACGTTTCAAGCAGCTTACCAGTGAAGCTGGTAAGGATTATTCCGTCTGTGTTCTTGAAAAAGGTTCGGAAATTGGCGCCCATATTTTATCGGGTGCTGTGATTGATCCCGTCGCCCTTGATGAACTTATTCCAAATTGGAAAGATTTGGACGCACCGCTAGAAGTCGCCGTCACCGATAACCAACATTGGGTATTGAGTGAGAGCGGCAAAACATCTCTACCGCATTTTTTAATGCCGCCGCTACTTAGTAATAAAGGTAACTATATTGTCAGCCTTGGTAACGTGAGCCGTTGGCTTGGTACTCAAGCGGAAAATATGGGAATTGAAATATTTCCGGGATTTGCTGCCGCCGAAGT
>JABJKT010000006.1 GCA_018660225.1 Kordiimonadaceae bacterium | reverse complement strand
CGTGTACGTGATTTGACGTTGTTCAATTTGGCAATAGATAGCAAACTGAGAAGTTGTGATTTTTTGAAGCTACATGTCCTTGATGTAGCAAACGGCATTAATGTCTTAAAACGAGCCATGGTAATACAACAAAAAACACAAAGCCCGGTACAGTTTGAAATTACAGCACAAACTCGTGAAGCTCTTTCCAAATGGATTGATTATGCTGAATTGTCTCGTGATAATTACTTGTTTAAAAGTAGGATGAATGCATCGAAACATATCTCTACGAGACAATATTCTAGAATAGTAAAATCATGGCTTTGTGAAATTGGACTTGATCCGTCTGCATATGGCACCCATTCCCTGCGCAGGACTAAAGCCACCTTAATATATCGCCGTACCAAGAACCTCAGAGCTGTTCAGCTATTACTTGGTCATAGAAACCTGGAAAGTACAGTTCGTTACCTTGGTATTGAGGTTGATGATGCATTAGAGATGGCCGAACAGACAGAAGTATGAAGAAATATATAAATTGAAAGTACTCCCCCCTATATGTCTATTTTCATTAGAGGGAGGTCCGCGTATTGGTGGTTGTGGGTGCAAGCGGCAGGGGAATCAGGATTTTATTGAGAAAACCGGCTCTCAGAATATAAACCGTTGGCTTAAAATATTATGTAACTTTATTGATACTTGGGACGGTTCAATTTTTAATACCGAAGATTTCAACAGATGACATTGTTAATTAAAATGTAATGAATTCACAATCCAAAGTGTTTATATTTTTTCCCTAATATAATTTATAAATTCCCTGTTACATTTTTAGGGAATTTATTTGGGGATTGCTTGATTTCTGTAGGATGTTGGCCCAATTAGGTATCAATGGTTTGAATTAATCGAGATTTCCCTGTATTTTCCCATATTAACAGGGAAAACTGCCAGAGACTGGTTCGTGACAGACTGCGAACACCACCACTCCCTTAAAACGTTTATATACAGAATTGTCACAATAGATTAACGTGGTCTTTTAACACGGTGATGATTTTATCAGTTTTTAAAGGTCAAGAGTTAAGTAATGCATATAACGCGTAGAAATTTTACTAAAAGTGCCACAATGCTGGCTTTTTCGGGTCTTTTGAACAACTGTGCTGGAACCATGTTGACGGTTAGAGAAAATGCACAAACGGACTATGGTCCCCTGATTAAGGACCCGGATAATATTCTCGATTTACCGCAGGGATTTTCATATAAGGTCATATCCGCGCTCGGCGATATGATGGATGACGGCTATCCGGTACCGGACCGTGCCGATGGCATGGGATGCTTTGCGCTCGAAGGATCAAAAGTCGCGCTAATAAGAAATCATGAACTTGGCCTCTGGAATAATGACCCGGAACATTTAAAACTACTTAAACCACTGGCCCCGGTTGCTTATGACCAAAATGATGCAGGTGAGCCACTGCCAGGCGGCACCACAACTATAATTTATGATCTGGCGACTGGAGAGCGGTTGCGCGAATATACCAGCCTGATCGGCACATCCCTAAACTGTGCCGGCGGCATTACCCCGTGGAATAGCTGGCTAACCTGTGAAGAGACTGAAATTAAAGCCGGTGAAGACGGCCAGCGTGATCATGGCTGGGTTTTTGAAGTGCCGGTAGCGGGAGAAGAATTGGTCAGGATTGATCCGATAAAGCAAATGGGCCGCTTTAAACATGAAGCCGCCGCAGTGGACCCGAGCACGGGCATTGTTTATATGACCGAAGACCAATCAAACAGTCTTTTTTACCGCTATATCCCGAATGTTTACGGTGATCTGCATAAAGGCGGAAAACTGCAAGCCCTTGGCATCAAGGATGAGAGCAAGGCATTTGATAGTCGCAACTGGGACGGCGTAACATTTGATCAGGAAAGCTGGCGTGATGCGAGATGGATTGATCTGGACGAGGTGGAAAGCCCAAATAACGATCTAAGGGTGCGCGGCATTAATAAAGGCGCTGCCATCTTTGCCCGCGGTGAGGGGATTACCTGGGGTGACGGCGAATTATATTTTTGTTGTACGACCGGTGGCACCAAAAGTCTTGGTCAAATCATGCGCTATATCCCGTCCCCCAATGAGGGAACTAGACAAGAAGATAATGATCCGGGAAGACTGCAGCTCTTTTTAGAATCCGCTGACAATGATACATTTGGACTTGGCGATAATCTAACCGTAGCGCCGAACGGGCATCTAATTGTCAGTGAAGATCATTATGATAAATCGATCAATTATATTAGGGGGGTAACACCTGAAGGTAAGCCTTACACACTTGCAAAAGTTAATGTGAAAACAGAAACCGCCGGCGGGTGTTTTTCACCGGACGGCAACACATTTTTTATCAACTTGCAAGTCCCCACCATGACACTGGCCATTAAAGGGCCATGGGATCAAATCTCAGGATGAAGCGGCAATAATATCACAACGTTTTATCAAGGGCCTGCTCAAAGGTTTCCACAGTACGGTCAATATTATTTAATTTATCTAGGCCGAATAAACCAAGTCTGAAGGTTTGGAAATTTTCCGGCTCATCGCACATTAGCGGCACGCCCGCTGCAATTTGCAAACCTTGCGCAACAAATTTACTACCATTTTGAATGCCGGCTTCATCGGTATAACTTACAACAACGCAGGGGGACTGGAAACCTTCAGCGGCGACGCTTTTAATGCCGCGTGCGCTCAGAAGGTTTCTTATTTTTGCACCAAGTTCAATTTGCTTTGCTTTTAGATCTTCAAGTCCGCACGCTTCAATTTCGCTCATTGCAATACTAAGTTTCGTCAGCGCGTCAGTAGGCATTGTCGCGTGATAGGCATGTGCGCCACTTTCATATGTTTCCATAATTGAAAGCCATTTCAGCAGATCACAGGCGAAGCTGCTGCTGCTCGTGCCATCAATTTTTTTGCGTGCATTCGCATTTAACATAACCAAAGAACAACAAGGCGACGAACTCCAGCTTTTTTGTGGAGCACTGATTAGAATATCAACACCGGTTTTTTCCATATCAACCCACATAGCACCGGAAGCGATACAGTCGAGCACCAACATGCCGCCAACGTCGTGAACGGCGTCCGCCAATGAGCGAATATAATCATCGGGAAGTAAAATACCTGATGATGTTTCTACGTGCGGCGCAAAAACGAGCGCAGGTTTTTCTGCTTTTATCTCTGCGACCGCCTCATCAATATCCACTGGGGCATAAGCCGCCTGATAATTTTGATTATCTGGCTTTGCTTTAAGCACGGTGCAGCTTGATGGGATATTGCCCATGTCAAAAATTTGTGTCCAGCGGTAGCTAAACCATCCATTTCGAATGACAAGGCAGCGCTTACCCGCGGCAAACTGTCTGGCCACTGATTCCATTCCGTAAGTACCACTGCCCGGCACAACGATCGCGCTATTAGCATTATAGGCTTTTTTTAGCGTGTCGGAAATATGACGCATTGTTCCTTGAAAGGACTGAGACATGTGATTTAGCGATCTATCCGTATAGACGACTGAATATTCAAGAAGACCATCTGGATCAACATCAGGATTTAAACCGGCCATAATTATTTCCTTCACGACATAATATTATTTTTAATTAAAAAAATGCAATTGCACCTTTGATTATGCCCCCACTGTTATCGCAATCAATCATTGGCGTAAAGGATTATCTAGAGTATTTTACATCCTGTGTCATGGCTGTGAATGGAGGTGTTTATTTTTTCTCCTAAGCAGCTTGTCGCCAGAAGCAATCGTTCGAATATAGCGTAGGTTTGCTCCGAGTTTACTCCTTAAAACGGCGTGGGGTCATATTTTACTTGAAGGGCGTATCTTTAAATGATTAATTTAAGCATTGAACAACTGCTATATTAAATCGGGAGGTCTGCATGAAGGGTGTTAATGGTCGGGTAGCGTTAGTAACGGGCGCCGGCAGTGCCGACGGAATTGGCTTTGCAACTGCAAAACTCTTAAGAGAAGCTGGCGCGAAAGTTGCTATTACCTCAACGACTGACCGCATTTATGACAGGCTTAAGGAGCTCGGCGGGGAGAAAAATATGTCATTTGCCAAACCAGCAGACCTGACACATTCAGATGAGGTCCAAGCACTGATAGAGGATATTAGTGCAAGCCTCGGGCCGATTGATATTTTGGTTAATAATGCGGGAATGGTGCAAATTGGCAAACAGGATAGCGCAGGACAACTATCGAATATGAGCGATGAAAGCTGGTCTTACGGGATGGAGATCAACCTTACCAGCGCTTTTTATGTAACGCGTGCCGCACTGGACGGGATGATTAAACGCAAATACGGCCGCATTATTCATATGTCGTCGGTAACGGGCCCTGTTGTCGGCATTGATGGCAGCTCTGTTTATGCGGCGGCGAAAGCGGGTATGCTGGGCATGGCACGTGCAACGGCGATCGAGGTCGGCGCACATAATATAACCGTTAACTGCATTGGTCCGGGCTGGATAGAAACCGGATCAAGTGATGCTGCTGAAATAATTGCAGGCAAATATACACCGGCCGGCAGGCCTGGCACGCCCGAAGAAGTGGGTCATGCCACTTTATTTCTCGCCAGCGAAGAAGCGAGTTATATCACTGGACAACTTCTTGTAGTGGATGGCGGCAATACCATACAGGAATATAAAGTCAGCTTATAGTACCTTTGAGTTTCTGCTTATGTCGTTGGAAGAAGCTGGTCAATTTCTAATATTCACTTAGCCCTCGTGTAGCTTATCTGCCAGTTATTTTGCCAGTTTTTGCCGCCGTCGTTTGTTGCCATCCATGTCCAGGTGAAACTATCTTTTTGGATATCTGTAAAAACCATTTGAAGTTGGCTATTCGGGGTGTCTGGATTTGGGGTGGTGTGGAAAATATAATTGTCACCGTCGTAAAACCCCTTGAGGTCAAGAAAGCCATTTTGTTCGTCGAGCCAAATTTGGCGCCAGGTTTTATCGGCCTTGCTATAGCTCGAGACGCTCATGCCGAGCAGGTTTGAGCCTTTGAAATTTTCACGGATGACGCAGCCATTATATTCTTTGGTAATTTCATTAGTGCCTGATCCG
This sequence comes from Kordiimonadaceae bacterium, assembly GCA_018660225.1. Taxonomy (GTDB): domain Bacteria; phylum Pseudomonadota; class Alphaproteobacteria; order Sphingomonadales; family Emcibacteraceae; genus Pseudemcibacter. The sequence continues at coordinate 10,893 of JABJKT010000006.1, read as the reverse complement.
CCTTGCCATGTCGCATCCCATTTACCGACCCAGAAATCAATATCATCATGGTCTTCACTATTGCAAGGCGTGACTGGTTGTTGAGAAAAAGAGCTGTTGAGCGGAAGTGTTGATAATAATATCAGTAAAATTATATTCTTCATTTTTGATTTCCCTGATTGGTTTATCTTTAGCTTATCGTATAGTTGGCAAAAAGACATAATCAAAAAAATGTGAAGTGAGTGATGAATAAATTAAAACTGGTCATGGGGCCAGACCCGATCTTTAAAAAGAAGGCAGAGACTGTTTCAAAAATTGATCAGCCTATAGTCCATCTTTGTGAAGGGCTACTTGATATGCTTTACGGCGAAAATGCGGTTGGTATCGCCGCGCCGATGGTTGGTGTTTTAAAGCGGGTCATCGCTTATGATCTTCAGGAAAAGGGCGTCAATAGTCCTGCGGTAATGATTAATCCCGAAATGATCTGGGCCTCTGATGAAACTCAGGTGTTTGGGGAAGGTTCGGTCTGTTTTCCTGGTGTCAGCGCAAAAATCACCAGACCAAGAATGATAAAGGTGAAATATAGTGATCAGGATGGCGCGGAGCAGGTCATGGAAGCGCAGGGGTGGCTATCAAGCGTTATTCAGCATGAAATGGATTATCTCGACGGGAAGACCATCTTTGACACTTTATCGCCCGTTAAAAGAAAAATGCTATTTAAGAAAACCAGAAAGTTTCAAAAAGAAACTTAACGGCTGCTTTCCTGTCCCATAACAAAAGTTGAAATGATGACAATGAACAGGATGCTGAGGCTGAGTATGGATGCGGAAACGTCAGTTGTACCAGAAAGTATGCCTGATACCGTATTTTGGCTTTCGGATATTTTGTCGCTTATCCAGATCCACGGTGTAAGCAATAAAAAAAGCAAACCGGAAATAACATAAGCGAGCTGTAGAACCGTGCGTCTTTCTTCATGTTTTTTGGCGCTGTAGAGTTCTATATTTTCCATTACTGAAGCGGAAAAATCATTGTTCTCAATGCTTGGCGCGGCTTTCATCTGGCTCTCAAGCCATTTATCATTTTCATGTTTCATTTTATCATCCATGGTTTTTAGCATAACACGTCTTCTCCCGCAGGCATGAGTATTTTTCTTAATGTTTCTTTTCCGCGTGCGATATGGGACTTTACGGTGCCGAGCGGCATATCCATTATTTCTGATATTTCGCTATGGCTCATTCCGTAAGAATAGCAGAGCGTCAGCGTTGATCTTTCATTTTTCTTTAGTGAATGAAAGGCATTTTCTACATCAATTTTGTCGACTATGTCATCAGCATTTAATGAACTGTGTGAAAGCTCAGCTATTTCTTCGCCATCAATATTTTCAGTTGGAAAATTCATCAGCGGATTAGATGAATTTTTGCGCATATGCATGAGGAAGTTTCTATAGGCGATGCTAAACAGCCACGATTTAAAAGAACCGGTATTATTATAGCTGGTTATTTTTTTATAGGCACTTAAGAAAGTTTCCTGCGCCAGATCATCCGATAGGGCGGCGTTGCCTTTGGTAAGGCGGCGCAGGTACCCCCGAACGGCTAACTGGTGCTCTTTGACCAGATAACCGAAAAACCTGCTTTCATTTCCTTGCTGAGCGGCTAAAATCCACCGCTTTTCCATTTCATGCATCAAGTTTCCAGAAAACTTTATTGCGGATCTTTATACCCTAAACGATAGACGATGAAGTAACCAATGCCTAACACAATCGGGAAAGAGGCCAGACCAGATATAATGCGCGGTGCATCATCATCAGGTATGAACTGAGCAAATATAAGAAAGGCAACGCCAAGGGCCACTAAAATAACTGATTTTCTACGGTCAGCTAGCGGTGAGCTAATGGATTTTACACCGAGCGCTTTAATTGTTTCAGGGCTTAATTGTTGACCTGCATCAATGGCCCTGCAGATTGTGTCCTGCACTTTTCCTTTGGCCGCATTGTTATAATGATAAGCGATCCAAATGCACGCTGCTATAGAGACAAATACGAATAGTGGAACCAATGTACCTTCCATGACTTTTTCCTTATGATAAAATTAAAAATTAATGAATTACTTATATAGATGCTAATTTAGCCACATTTGGATGCAATTAAATTGAAATTAGTTTAGTGAGTGGTAGACTGTTACTAATTTTATAAAAGGATTGATCATGTTCAAAAGAATAATCGTAACACTTATTATGATATTGTTGCCCTTCACGGCAAGTGCCAAATTATCAGATAGAAATGTTCGCCAGACGCTGGAAATGCGTACCGATGTGCTCGCGCAGCTTTATGAAAGTAACCCTGAAGCAAAGGGTCTCATCGCGGGATCTGAAGGTTACGCCGTTTTTAATAATGGCGGTATTAGCTTAATTGTACTTTCTGCTGGTAGCGGCAAAGGGGTCGTTCATGATAATAGCTCAGGAAAAGATACCTTTATGCGCATGGCAACCGGCGGCGTAGGTATTGGTCTTGGTATTAAAGATTACCGCACGGTTATCATTTTTCATAAGCGTGCCATGTTTGACCAGTTTGTTGATAAAGGCTGGGATCTTTCCGGTCAGGCCGACGCTGCGGCGAAAATCGATGATAAGGGCGGCGAGGTTAATGCAACGGATTCTGTCGTTAGCGGCTTGACCGTATATAACATGACCAAAAAGGGGCTTGCTCTGCAAGCCACCATTCAGGGCACCAAATACTGGAAATGGGATTAACTTTTCCTAAGTCAAATATTTATGAGGAGCGCGCTTGCTTAAATGAAACGCGCTCTCTTTTTATGGTTTTTAGACCGAATAAAACTCTTAGAATATTGGATCTTTTAATCACAAGTTCAATGAGTGCTATCGACAGAACGAAGGTGCCGATGGCAATTGCTATAAATTCAAATATTCCGTTCATTCCCCAGTCGATGATGTAATAACCGATGATGATGATCACCGTCTGATGCAAGATAAAAAACGGATAAACGATACCATTTGCATAACCGAGAAAATCATTTTTGAAATTCAGGTAATGTCTAGCGAAGCCAATTAGGGTCGCGACCCATGACCATTTCATGATCATTTCCAAAAGATCCCAATCAATGACGTCTAGCGGTGTATTCCAGTTATACCTGATCATAATCACGCCGTAGCTGGCGAGCGCGAGGGCCAGTGATTTATAACGGGCATCCTCAAAGGCCTGCCAGACTTTTGGCATACGGACAAAGATCACTCCAAGAATAAGGATATAGGCGTAAACAAAATGACCAAACCAGTCATCCCAAATGGCATGGGTGATATCATTGTGACCAGTATAGAAAAACACGGCTAGATAAAGCACAAACGGTGCCCATAAAACTCGCGCGCCTTTGATGAGCCATTTTTCAAGCGAGGCAAGTTTGGAGATACCATTTTCACTGTTGATAAAAGCAAATAGCGGCACCAGTAAAATAGTATAAACAAACAGATATGCCACATACCACATATGATTATAGGTGGGTACAGGGGACAGCATGCCTTCCCACCAGATGCCAGTGAAATACTGAGTGGTCCAAAACTGCCAGAAACCGGGTTCGATGATGCCTTTTTGTACCGCTTCAAAATAAGGTTGCGGTGCGATAATAACGGCACAGGCAAAGAAAAGCGGAATAAATAATTTCACCATTCTTTGTTTCAAAAAAGCGCCGATGGTCATTTTGGTCATCATAAAACTGATCGCTACACCGGACACCAGAAACAACAGATCAAGCCGCCATGTGGTGGTCAGCATCATAAAGGCTTTTACAAATTCGCTGTTATGTCCGCTTTCAATATGAAAGGGCCACTCAACGAACATCATGCCCGTATGAAACAATACCAAATAGGCAAAAGCAAGAATACGCAGCCAGTCGAGGAAATGTTGACGTCCACCGTACTGGGTGCCAAATTCTGTATTTTGTTGTTGTATAGTCATAATTTATTCTCCAATGTAAATTTGTTGATTTTATAATGATGAATAATCGGCGCCACTTCCACCGCTATGGGATAAGCGCTTGATTTATGTGATAATCGGATGAGGGGCTGTGACAAGCGGCCCATAAATAGTGATAAGCGGTTAGACGGAGAAACATGAAAGCATTTATATTTATAGTATTTAGCATCTGCTTTATTTTTTTGAACCAGACTATTGTGGCAATCTCTGCTGAAAATGATGTTTCAATTGAATATATCGCTCATGCATCCTTCAGGATTACATCACCGGACGGCACTAGAATAATTATTGATCCTTATGCCAGTAATGTCTGGATCGGATATGCCTACCCTGAAAATCTGTCGGCAGACGCGCTGGTAATTACCCATCCCCATTATGACCATGACGGCGGCGCATACCGTAATTTACCACCTTCCTGGGACGTGGTTCCAAAAATATTCCGCCGTACCGGTCATTATCAAGTGAATGATATATCGCTCATTGGTGTTGCTGGCCGCCACGCTGATCCTTACGGCAAAGAATTCGGCCAGATCAATGTTGTCTGGGTTATTGAAGTCGGCGGAATTCGCATAGCACATTTAGGGGATAATGGTCCGATAACGCCGTCAATGGCGAAAGAAATTGGAAAAGTTGATATATTAATGCTGCCCGCAGATAAAGATCAGCATATCTTAAAAAACAGTGAGGCACTTGAATTTTTAACGGCCCTTGAGCCAAAAATTCAAATCCCCATGCATTATTGTATCCCGGACCTTCAGCCAGAGGGAAAGTGTCCAGGCGGATTGTTCCCTATTGCCGAGCCCTTAATGAGCGGCACAAGAATCAATGAAATTGCCGGTAATAAAATTACAGTTCACGCAAAAACACTTCCTGAAAATGCTGAATATTGGATTTTTGAGCCGTCGCCCCTTATAGTAAGGGCTAACTAAAATAATAACTGGAGAAGTAAGAAAAAAATGCTGACTTTAAAACGGCACTGGAAATTGTTCTCTGTTTTATTTTGCTTCTTAACCATTGAAGCATCGGTCAATTCTACTTCGCTGATTATGGAATATGCCAATCGCGGCACCCCGCTTGACGCGTGGAAGCCCTTTGTCTGGGAATATAGCAGTACTTATGTTGCTTTTATTTTAATGCCGTTCATTTTGATGTTTGATGAACGTTATCCGATCGCCAGCAAAAACTGGCCAAAAAGAATGCTCATTCATATTTCGCTCAGTATGGCTTATTCATTTGCCCATGTCGCCGGAATGGTGGGGATCAGAAAATTAATATTCACGGCCGTTGATGATGTTTATTCAATGACCGAACTTAATTACACGATCATTTACGAATATAGAAAAGATGTCATGGCTTACGTAAGCGTCCTTATCGTTATTTATGCTTACCGTGAAATTATCAGACTTCGAAACGGCGAAGCCCAGTTTGAAGCCGCAAAAGATGACCACTCAGAAGACAAGCGAATTTTGGTCAGCAAAGCAGGCAAATATAATTTTATCAGCCCCTTGTCCGTCGAATGGGTCGAGGCGGCCGGTAATTATGTCGAACTGCATATGGGGGAAAACACCTATATGCTGCGCGCAACCATGAAAGATATTGAAAAAAAGCTCGGCCACGACGCTTTCGCCCGCGTTCACCGCTCAACCATCGTCAGGCGCGATTTCATAGAAAGCATCCGCCCCGCCATGAACGGCGATAAAACATTATACCTAAAAGACGGAACAGAACTTCGCCTTTCCCGGCGCTACAATGATAATTTAAAGCTGGCCGGTTGATTTTTCTGGCCCCGCGCTTTACCTTGGAATTAACAAAATTAACGGAGGAAAAAAATGACTATTAGAAATATGACGAAAATTACTTTGATGGCCGGTGTGGCTGCGATCACTATGAATGGTACCTTAGGCGCACAGGAAACGCCTTACGAAGAAGTGAAAGGCATTTGGGCAGAACTGCCTGATGGCCGTAACTGGGGATCAACCAGCACGGTTTATTATGGTGGTGACGGTACCATTTGGGCTGCGGAACGCTGCGGAGCCAATAGTAATTGTCTGGACACACCGGATATTGACCCGGTAATGCAGATCGCCAAAGACGGCACTATTTTAAAAACATTCGGTAAAGGCATGATGGTCTGGCCGCACGGCATTCATGTTGACCCGGACGGCAATGTGTGGATTGCTGACGGTCGCGGTGACGAAGAACGCGGCATTGGCCATCAGGTTCTTAAGTTTAGCCCTGACGGTGAGCTGCTCATGTCACTGGGCACTGCCGGTAAAGCCGGTAATGGCAACAATATGTTTGATCAGCCTTGTGATGTTCTTGTGGCACCAAACGGTGATATTTTTGTCGCTGACGGTCATTCGCCGGGCGGAAATAACCGGGTGGTGAAATATAACTCTGACGGTGAATATATTATGGAATTTGGCGGCGCTGGCGCGGAATTTGGTGAATTTTATGAACCACACAGCCTTGCTATGGATAGCGGCGGGCGTCTGTTTGTCGCCGACCGTTATAATGACCGGGTGCAGATTTTCGATCAGGAAGGCAAATTTCTTATGACCTGGCGCCAGTTTGGCCGCCCGAGCGGTGTTTATATTGACCATAATGATATCCTATATGTGGCCGATAGTGAAAGTAACTCCGGCGGCACCCGTAACCCGGGATTTGACCGCGGTATCCGCATCGGCAGCGCCATCACTGGATGGGTAACAGCCTTCATCCGCGACCCTGATAAAGGCACCGCCTTCAGTCGCGCCGAAGGTGTCACCGCCGACGAAGACGGCAACATCTACGGCGCAGAGGTCGAAGAACAAAACATGCGCAAATATGTCGCAAGAGGAACCTTGCCGAGACGTAGGTAATTAAAAGTTATGTGAACTAAATAAAAATGCGCCCGATATTTTGTCTGGCGCATTTTTTATGTGATATTAAGAAATTGCCAGTGAGCTGTTAGCGATTATATGTAGAGGACACGACTATGAATAAATTGAAAATTGTTGGGGTTTTATTGTTGTGGTGTCTTTTTTGGGCACCTTTTGTGGCGGCGCAGATTAGCGATCCGGAAAATCCGGACTTGAATTCGGGTAATTATGACGTGGGTAATATGTATTTTCATGTTGGAACTTATTATGGACTTTCGCAGCCGGTGGCGACGGATTTAAAGCAAATATCTTTAAGTGGGCCGATGGATCAGAATGACGCGAAAATTTATGAAGAAATGTTTGAAGCAGTTATCAAACGCCGTGGGCTTAAACAATATCTTGAGACGGATTTTCTGGTGACCGATTTATTCCCGGAAGATTATACCAGAAGCAAAGCCGTTTTCATCGTTTACAAGCGGGATCAGGTAATAGAAGATTATCTCGCCCTTAAAAAATACAAGCAGGACTTAGTCTCCACCGGTAAATATGACCGTGTGGCGCGGCGGGAAGTGGCCAGTAGATTTGGGGAATTTTTAAGTTATACGGATGAGCAGATCGAGATAAATCTGAAAAAAAATGGCCCCGAGTAACCGACAAATAAGGCCTTAGGTCGAGAAAATATAAGTGGATAATATGATGAAATTGGTCCGTTTTTTAAGCCGTAAGAATAAGAAGAACTGGTTCGCAGTCTGGCTTAACGTAGTTGTTATGTTTGGTTTTCTGGTCACTGCGGCGCAAAGTTATGCTGGTGAAAATAACGCCGATATGAGAGCGTTTTTAGAACAGATGCCTAAGGCGGAACTTCATTTGCATTTGGAAGGATCATTAGATCCGCAGACCGTATCGCGTTTGGCGAATAACAATGATTTAAATTTTTTTAATAGTGCTGACGATGTTAAAAAATCTTTATCTAACCGGGAACCGGGCCTTAACGGTTTTCTTTCACATTATAATAAAGCCTTGCAGGTTTTAAAGACACAGGATGATTTTTATAACGCGACCTATGAACTACTGCGTATTTTAGATCAAAATAATATTATTTATGTGGATTTGTTTTTTGACCCCCAAGAACATACAAGGCGCGGTATCAGCTTCGATGAATTTTTTAACGGTATTGATAAAGGGCGTATTGAAGGTGAAAAAGCTTTTGGCATAAAAGTTAATTTGATCATGTGCATAAATAGGAACCTTAGTGTCCAAAGCGCCATTGAAGCGTTGGAGCAAGCCGAGAATTATAAAGATAAAATCATTGGCTTTGGTATGGACTCAGGGCCGGAATATGGCAACCCACCCCTTAAATTTAAAGACGTCTTCGCCCGCGCGAGACGGGAAGGCTATTACCTGACCGGCCATCACGATGTTCATGTGCAGGATTCCGTAAAACATATATGGCAATCGCTTGATATTATAAAGTTAGACCGAATTGATCATGGACTTGACGCGGTTAACGATGCGGAATTAGTCACCGCCCTTAGAGAGCGAAATATCTGTCTAACCGGGAGCCCCGTCAAAAGAACCAGTGATCCTGAGCCGCAGGACATTGATGCGATCAGAAAGCTTGATGATAATGGTGTGTGCGTGTCGCTTCATTCAGATGATCCGGGTCAGTTTGAAAGCGGTTACCTGAGTAATATGATGATATTGGTTCAAGAAGCTGGAGAATTTTCAAAAGCGGATATGACGCGTTTGATGCTCAATGCTTTTAGAGCGTTATGGCTATCCGACGAGGAAAAAAAGTCTTACATCAATAAACTTAAAACCTACGCCGCCGCCAATACGGTTGTCTGGAACGAGGTTACTAGAACAAAATCAAAATGAATTTAGCGACTAGATTAGGGAAAACTAAAATGACTAAAATAAATCGACTTTCCAGAAGAGCGTTTTTAAATACGGCCAGTCAAGCGGCTATAGGCGTGGGGCTTGCCTCACTGCCGCTAAATGCATTTGCACAAACGAATACCAATGCAGATGGTATTTATTTTCCGCCGCCGGAAGATCAGGGGGGCTGGCGTCGCTATGACGCAAATGGACTATCTGATATTGATGCCGGCAAACTGATGGAAGCGATCCGTTATCACGACCAGGCGCAAGTCAGTACCAGCCGCGGGGCGGCGCTTCTTATTATTCATAAAGGAAAGCTGATCGGTGAAAGCTATGTCACCGGTAGCGAAGGCGGACCGGCAAACTGGACGGCAAAAACCTGTAATGATATGAAGTCATCCACCAAATCAGTGTTTGGCACTGGCGCGGGTGTTTTTCTTGATGAATATAGCGATCAGGTTAATCTGGAAAGTTATCTGGTCGGGGAGACTAAAGAAAGCTCACTGATACCGCAAATCTGGGATCAGCCGATTACTGATGCGCGCAAAAAGAACATCAAAGTTAAGCACGTGCTTTCCATGACATCGGGGCATGCGGGACCGGAACCGTGGCTCGGGACCGGCACGAGAAGGCATCATCCGGGATTTAGCGGCGCATATCAAATGCATGAATACTGCTTTGGCTGGTGGAATTTTGACGGTGTAGCCGCACACGATACATTGCTGTTTGAGCCGGGAAGCGATTTTATGTACAGCAATTTCGGTATGGAACAGATGGCGCTGGCGATCCGTAATATTTCTGGCCAAGGCCTTGGCCCCTACGTTTACGATAAAGTTCTTGGCCCGATTGGCATGCCTATTGGGCTTCGTGATAATCGTTACCGCGATATGCCCTATTCCAATGGTTTTGAACTTAATTTTGCGGAAATACCCGGTTGGGGCGTTGGGGGTGATACAGGGTGTGATGCTTATGGTGCCGACGGCAGCGCAAGTCCTTATGGGATAAATTCAATTGCCGGCAGTACTTTTCGCTGCACAGCCAGAGATTTTGCAAGGCTCGCCTATCTTTGGTTAAATGAAGGCCGCTGGATGGATCAGCAACTGGTGCCGCAAAGCTGGCTTAAGCTCGCGACTAGTCGTTATAAACGGGACGACGGTTCAACACCAAATGGCTACGGTTATTCTTTCTGGGTGATGGATAATGTGGCGGATGTGCCAAAAGATCTCTTTATGTCACGCGGTCACAATCAAAATCATAGCTATATAATTCCAAGTATGGATTTGGTCGTCGTCAGGCAAGGCAACGATAACCGCCGTGAAGTAAACGGAGAACAATTTCAAAACGCGCTGATACAAAAAATAGTAGCGGCGATAAAGAGCTAATTGTAGGGAGAGAAGAGCGCGCCGGCTAGGCAACCTAGCTGGGTTTCAGTATCGCTTTTTCGCAGTTCCTAATCAAAAACATCCTCCATTTGTAAAGAACACGAGAATTTACTCGACTTTGTTGATCGATAATAACTGTAAATTTCGGTGGCGTGGACGTTATAACGAAGATACTGATCTTTCTCTTCGTGTGCTGAAAGATGGCGATTGCACAATACAGTTCAACGCTTATCTGCAAGACAAGGCAGCTACTCAAACTGTTAAGGGCGGCAATTCTTCGGAATTTTATCATGCTGAAAAGACTGATAATGAAACGTTCAAAAAGACGGGATACAACCCAGAAGGAACATACAACAAATCTAAAATGCTAGAAAATATGCATCCCGATGTGGCGAAAGTTGTTTGGAGGTATAACAGATGGCATCATCATGTTGATTACCGTCCCTTTAAAGATAATCAGCTTAGATACAAACCTGATGCGGTTATACGAAAACGCGACAATGATGATGGGTTGAAGCTTATAACGAAACGCGCTTAGATCGAAAAATTGCTACGGTGGATTAACTTATTGATCTGCCGTGTTGCTATATTTTGTGGAAAATTCCACAGAATCTAAGTGTCTTTTTGTGGAATATTCCACAAAATCTGAGAGTCTGCTTTCGACCCAGACCGTGTGAAAAATCGATTATTGTTTTCCGCTTCTTAAAACTTGTTCTATTTCCCGGGTATTGGCTCTTTTGCGGTCACTGATGGTAGATGTTTTTCTGTGGTTTTAATCAATTGGTGGACAAAAACACCTCTCATG
>JABJKT010000038.1 GCA_018660225.1 Kordiimonadaceae bacterium | reverse complement strand
GTTGGTGCCAAGATCAACAACACCGTAAACATGCCCTTTTTTATTTCGGTTATGCGCAGCCTTTTTATTTTTCGGCTTGGCATTTTCAGGCGTACTATTATTTGTATTATTTTTATGCATGCTTAAAATTGCCTGAATGGGTTTTAATTTCTTATATATTATTTATATAGTACCGCCGGGCGAAGCTTCCTAGAAAAAAGTGCTCCTTAAGCAATTATTCTTTAAAATATCAAATGTTGACAGCACCAAAACATTGTTGCAACATCATTTCCGAATTTTAATATAATTAAGGGAGCTAACACAAATGACTGAAAATACAACACTAAACAGAAGGTTCTTCATGAAAGGGGCCGGAGCAACCGCCCTTCTCGGTAGTGCTATAAGCGGCCTTCCGGCAACAGCAAGCGCCAAAGGGATGGGAAATGTTTCTATGTCCATGGCATACGATCTAAGTGAAGAATTTAACCGCATCGGTTCCGGTGACAGTAAGTGGGACGGTATTCGTCGCCGCGCACGGCCATTTGATGTTCCATTCCCAATGGGTGTGGCCGATATGGATTTCAGAACGCTTCCACATATTACAGAAGCACTAATGAAGCGTATGGGTCATCAAAACTGGGGTTACCAACCAATCCCGGCTGATTTTTATGAAAATATTATCGCCTGGAATGCTGACCGTTATGACCAAACCGTAAAACCAGGCAGCATCTTAAATGCGCATGGTGTGCTTGATGGCTGTTTATCTATTTTAAAACTGCACAATACTGAAGGCGCACCGGTTATCGTACAGACACCTGGCTATTCAGGCTTTTTCGGTGTTATTCGCAATGCACAATTTACCTCAGTAGAAAACCCTCTTAAACTTGTTGATGGTCGCTGGGAAATGGACCTTGATACAATGGCTGATCAAATTGATGAGCATAACTGTAAAGTAATCCTATTCTGTAACCCACAAAACCCTACAGGTAACTGTTGGACACCGGATGAAATGCGGGCGATGGGTGATCTTTGTATCGATAAAGGTGTGCTTGTAATTGCTGATGAAATTCACTGCGATTTTGTCAATAAACATGCCACTTATACACCGTACGCTACGCTAGGCGATAAATATGCCCAGAGCAGCTATACTCTAAAATCAACCAGTAAATCATTTAACCTGGCCGCACAGCACTGTGCTTACTTGTTCTCAGACAATCAGGAAATGATCGACAACCTGAAAAAAAGCGGACATCAACGTGGCTCACTTAATGCGCTTGGTATGATCGCCTGTAACGCCGCCTATAAATATGGCCGGACTTATATGGATGATATGCAGTCATATATTGACGGAAACTGCCATTTCCTTGAAAATTTCTGCGCTGAAAATCTACCGGAAATTAAATATAAGGCTCATGAAGGAACTTACCTTGCCTTTATTAATGCTTCTGGTGTTGCAGATAAATTAGGCGGTCCTAACGGTGATCAACGGGTCGGTGATCTTCTTCAGCGCTTCTTCATCGAAAAAGCTGGCGTAAACCTGAACCCTGGTGAAAACTACGGTAAAAATGGTGTTGGCTATATGCGTATGAACCTTGCAACAACGCACCTTAAACTTCACAGTGCGCTTAACGCAATGAAGAAAGCGATCGACGCGATATAATATTTAAATTTTAATGAACAAGGCCTCGTCAAATGACGGGGCCTTTTTTATTTTAAGTCAAGCACGTCAGCCATGTCATATAATCCAGCAGGTTTATCCGCTACCCAGAGCGCGGCTTTTATAGCACCACTGGCAAAGATTTCACTGCTTCCTGCTTTATGGCTAATTTCGACGCGTTCATCATTTGCGTTAAAGCTAATGGTATGCTCCCCTGCCACATTGCCGCCCCGTAAGGACGTGAAGCCGATGTCGCCCTTTTTACGAATATTATCTCTTGTAATGTTTTCTAGCTCTTTTCCTCTTCCCTTGGCAGCAAAATGGCCAAAACTTAGCGCTGTGCCAGAAGGAGCATCAACTTTATCCCTGTGGTGCATTTCGTTTATTTCAATATCAAAACTTTCATCAAGCTTTGAAGCCATAAGTTCAGTGACATAAAAAAGCAGATTTACACCTGTCGAAAAGTTGGAAGCATAAACGATTGCTATTTTGACTGCTGCGGATTTTAATGCCGCTTCATCATCAGCGGATAATCCGGTCGTGCCAACGATTAGTGACGTGCCGTATTTTGCGGCGAGCGCTGCATGATTGACGGTGGCTTCTGGCGTGGTGAAGTCAAAGATGACATCCGCTTCCTTAATTATAACGTCTGGAGTTTCATTTGAAGTGGTGCCGCCGATAAGGTTTATGTCTTCAGATTGCTGACTGGCATCCGTTAGGGCTTTGCCCATCCGGCCTTGGCAACCGATAATTCCAACTTTTAACTGCGACATTTGCGCTATGCTCCAAAAAAATAAATGATGCATAAATATAGGCATAATACTTTAAATATCAATTTGATTGTGGGATAATGGAAATTGCCTTGCTTTTGCTTTAATAGGTTGTTAGTTCCTACGCTGCTTACAGAGTATTGTTAGCATTTTTCAATTTAAAATTTATATATCTGGAGAGATAGTATGTTTGGTGGATCAATCCCTGCCCTAATCACGCCTTTTGAAGGCGGAAATGTTGACGAAAAAGCGTTTCGAAAACTTGTTTCGTGGCAGATTGATCAAGGATCAAAGGGCGTGGTTCCGTGCGGCACAACGGGCGAGTCCCCAACAATGGATCATAGTGAACATCAAAAGGTCATTGAAATTTGTGTTGACGAAGTCGCTAGCCGTGTGCCTGTGCTTGCGGGAACGGGATCAAATTCCACATCTGAAGCGATAAGCTTAACCCGTTTTGCAAAAGATGCGGGCGCGGACGGTGCGCTTATAGTCACCCCTTATTATAACAAACCATCCCAGGAAGGCATGTTTCAGCATTTTAAAGCCATAAGTGATAATGTTGATATTCCGATTATCATATACAACATCCCCGGACGCAGTGTTGTTGATATGTCGGTTGAGACCATGGCGCGCTGTTTTCAGGAACTTGAAAATATCATCGGTGTTAAAGACGCAACGGGAAATCTTGCGCGTGTTCCTTTACAGCGTATGGCGTGCGGTGAAGATTTCATTCAGCTTTCCGGTGAAGACCAAACGGCGCTCGGCTTTAATGCCCACGGTGGCCATGGCTGCATTTCCGTTAGTGCCAATATAGCACCGAAACTGATTGCCGATTTTCAGCATGCTTCGTTAAATGGTGATTATAAAAAAGCCCTTGAAATACAAGATAAACTCACCGCCCTACATGATGTAATGTTCATCGAGCCAAGCCCCGGCCCGGTCAAATACGCCGCTTCGCTGTTAGGCCTATGCAGCGCAGAAATGCGTCTGCCACTCACTCCTATTTCACAAGAAACACAGGATAAAGTTAAGGCCGCGCTTAAATTTGCAGGGCTCTTGGAGTAAATAAATCTAAATCAAACTCATCTGACCACTTTTATTATGGCTATAGTCAAAAGTGACATCAGCTGACGCGCCGATAAAGTCGTTTTTGACCGTATCAAGACCATTATCATCTTCATATACGAGCAGGAACGTCGTGCCAGTGGCACGGCGTAAGCCCGCGCAAGTTTAATGATCCTATTTTTATCACCGGTATTGGCGTAAGTCATCCGGCCCATCTGATCGTAAAGATAAGAGCCGAGAATTGTTTCCGCCCCGCCATTATGTTTTTGAAAAATCGCGCTGATATTGCCGCGGAAATCTGTTTCCTGAATGATGTCATAACTATAGCTGCCATTATCATCATAACTGGTGGTCATTTCACCGGTTTCATCATCTACGAGCAGGACCGTCGTGAATGATTTCACGGCGTAAGCCCGCGCAAGTGTAGCGGTTAAATGAGTGGTCTAAAACTCTTAGAGGGCCTCGCCCGTGCCTGTGAGAACAGGCGGAATAAGATTAGATTAAGCTGCTAAAAATAAACAATAAAGTTTCAAGTGTATCTGACCCCGTTGATCAAATAACAAGTTAATTTGACAATGCCAATAGGTTAAGTCATTGATAATAAATAGGATTACGTTACAAGTGTATCTGACCCCTTTGATCGGACCCCTTTGATCGGATCTTAATTTCACATATGTCACCGTAACTCTAATGCTTTTATAAAATCATCTAAACTAATTAATTTATACGATTCCGGTTGAGACTGAATAGCATTTTTTAAAAATTTAGGGCTATTACCAGTAGTATATCGTGCTTGTTCTGGCAACATTACACTATAGTTAATAGGATATTTCTTTAAAACCAACCAATCACTATCTTGCTCAGACACTGATTCATCTAATGGATATACCATTTGATAATCAGCATAAGAGTAGTATTCATATTTATCAAATAGACTTCCCAATCTTTCGATTGTTTTATTAGTATCATTTTTCTTCTTTTTCACTAATCCAATACCCTTGACAAATGTTAAATAGTCACTATTTATTTTTGAATTAGAGTTATAATTTTCTTTTTCATTACGAAGAGATGTCTTACGTGCTAGAAAGATATACTTCTGAAAATTATCAAACGCAAAATCAGTTTCGGTAGTTAATATTTTAAAGTTATCATCGCTTCCTTTCCAGCTTTTCTCAACGATTAAACTTAATTCGTAAGCTTTTTTAAATTCATTGTATCTGTCAATATAGTAAAGTTCTTTTACAGTTATGATCCTAGCCAAGACTATTTTATCAATATTCTCTACCACCATACTGACAGATCTAATAGCAATTCGATCTGCGTTAACATTATGATGAATGTCGCCTTGGAAGGAGGTCACGTTGCCTTGGCCGTCATAATAGTAATCGGGGGATATCGGGGGACACAATACTTATATAGGCTATTAATTTATGGTGACAGTGTACTTAATTATTCACCATCTTATTTTCCCTTTGATCCTTAGTTTTCCACCTACCACGTCAGCGTGTGGTTTCCTTTGGTTTTAAGGTTACCATTATTATTGTAAAGATTTTTCTATTTTATATGTAAGCATTGACAACATTGTTACATTATTGCATTGTCTCTGCGGTTACCTATAAATATAACAAAAAATTTCCGGGTATATTGGGACTAATTGGATTAAATCCTTATTTAACAAGCATATAAGCGGAGTAATATTATATGAAGAAAACTACATTAGACCGTCGTCTATTCATGAAGGGTGCTGGGGCAGCCACATTCATGGCCGGCGCGGCAAGCCTTCCTGCGACATCAGCAGTAGCACAAGGCAAAGGCCAAATGCAAATGTCAATGGCATATGATCTTAACGAAGATTTTAACCGGATCGGTTCTGGCGATTTCAAATGGGACATGATCCGTAAATTTGCACGTCCTTATGACATTCCATTCCCAATGGGTGTTGCGGATATGGATTTCAGAACCCTGCCCCATATTACGGCAGCGCTGCAAAAACGTCTTAACCATCATAACTGGGGTTATGAAGGACCGCCACTAGATTATAAAGACAATATCGTTGCGTGGAATGATACACGTTATGATGAAGTCGTTGATCCATCAACAATTCTTAACTGTATCGGCGTTCTTGACGGGGTGCTTAGCGCACTTGTAACGCACTGTACACCTGGTGATAAAATAATCCTTCACACACCAAACTATTCCAGCTTCTTCCACATCATTACTGATGCTAAATGTGAACTTGCGGAAAGTGATCTTACTCTTAATGACGGTGTTTATGATTTCGATTATGATGACACGGAAAGACTTCTTAAAGAAGGCGCTTCAGCGATTATTCTTTGTAACCCGCAGAACCCTACTGGTAACTGCTGGACAGCGGATCAACTTCGTAAACTTGGTGATCTTGCCAATAAATATGATGCGTTGATGGTTGCCGATGAAATTCACTGTGACTTTATTAACAAGCACGCTGAATATGTTCCTTACAGCACCCTTGGTGATGCGTATGCCATGAACAGTGTAAGTGTTAAATCTGCAAGTAAATCATTTAACCTAGCGGGTCACCGTACGGCTTATATGTATTCACAAAATAAAGACCTTATCGGCCGCATTGTTAAAGACGGTGTCCATTACCGTGGACTTCTTCATGCAATGGGTACGATTGCCTGTAATGCTGCTTATAAACACGGCGGTACATATATGGATGATATGCAGAGCTATATCGACGGAAACAGCCATTTCCTTGAAGGTTTCTGTGCTGATAAGCTTCCTCTTATTGATTTTAAAGTTCAGGGCGGTACTTATCTTGCCTGGCTTGATTGTAAGAAGCTTGCCGCTAAACTTGGCTCCCCTGATGGTGATGATCGCGTTGGTGATATGCTTCAGGACTTCTTCATTCAAAAAGCCGGTGTTAATCTAAACCCTGGTGAAAACTATGGCCGTACTGGTGTTGGTTATGTTCGTATGAACCTTGGTACAACACACGCTAAACTTCACGGTGCTCTTAACGCCATTGAAAAAGCCTGTAACGCGCTTTAAGTTTAAGTAATTAAATCAAAAGAAAAGGCCCCGATATTATGTCGGGGCCTTTTTTTGTTGTTAATGCTCTTCTTTTTTCTTGGTAGAGCCGGCAAAATATTCTTTGCCTTTAAGCATGTAATTCCAATATACCCACGGCAGGATATCTGCTTTTAAGACCCAGGCGCGTCTGGTAGCTTTAAAGGTGTTGTTCATCCAACTTGGGAATGTTGACATGATTTTTCCGCCGTAACCAAATTCGGCAAGGATAATCTTTCCTTTAGTAACGGTAAGCGGACATGAACCATAACCTTCATAAAGTGACATTAGCTCATTACCGTCCACCTCGGCCAAAAGATTTTCTGCGACGACAACGGCTTGTTTGCGTGCAGCTGCGGCGGTTTTGGCGTTTAATGTGGCAATGGTAT
The DNA here is from genome assembly GCA_018660225.1 of Kordiimonadaceae bacterium. Lineage (GTDB taxonomy): Bacteria > Pseudomonadota > Alphaproteobacteria > Sphingomonadales > Emcibacteraceae > Pseudemcibacter. Next base: position 15,797 of record JABJKT010000038.1, on the reverse strand, counting down.
CACCAGCGCCAAAGACGTTGGGATACTTCGTGCTTTGAAGTGTATTAATATCTACGGCTAGGAAGCCATTATCCGCTGCGAGCGGGCTATTTGCCACGAAATCAAGCGCACATTGCGGCGGACAGACATGAAGCATATCAAATTCTTTTTCAACGCGGCTTTTATTGCCGTCTGCGTCCGTTACAGCAAATGTTGCGACTTTACGTTCCCCGTCAACAGCAACCAGATTATGACTAAAGCTGAGGTTGGCATTATATCTCTCTACATATTCCATAAGGGGCGGGATATAATCCGCGACACCGAATAGTGACGGCCCCGCACTGCAGAATTCAACATCGCAATCATCAAGTATCCCTTTTGATTCCCATTCGCTACAGGACAAGTACATAGCTTTTTGCGGTGCACCGGCGCATTTAAAAGGTAGTGGCGGCTGAGTGAATATGGCCTTGCCACCATGAAATTTTTGCACGAGCTCCCACGTGTATGGCGCTGAATCTAATATATAATTTGATGTTACGCCGTTCTTGCCCATCGTTTCGGCTAGCCCGTCAACAGCCGTCAGATTAAGCTTAAGACCTGGCGCTACGACCAGGCTTTTATAACGTGCTGATCCGCCTGATTTCAGATTTACACTGTTATTATCTGGATCAAACGTAGTCACTTCATCCTTAAGCCATGTAACGCCGTCCGGAATAACACTTTCTTCTGATCTTATGGTTTCAGCGGACACAAATATGCCGCCGCCAACCATAGTCCAGCCCGGCTGATAATAATGGTCTTCTTTAGGCTCAACGATGGCAATATTAAGCCAATGCCTGCGTATTAATAGGCTTGCCGCGGTCGCAATTCCAGCGGAACCACCACCGACAATAACAATATCATATGAATTAGCTTGATCATTCATTTTGATCTCCCTCCTCTTTAATTCCTGAATAGCGATGAGCTTATATCAATTTCCTTTAGAGACAAGCTAAAAAAATGCATTATTTACTAGGCATGTCCGTGTCTGCTCGTTATATTTTCTACAAATATAATAAATCAAGCGGGAGCACCATTCCATGGTTCGGAAATTCATAGTTTTAATAGCATTTTGTCTATCACTCACGTCAATCGCCATAGCGCAGGTTGAACAAACCAAAGGTAATTATGTTGATAAATTCCGTCAACTAGATGAAATATTACCAACGGCCAACACCTACAGAACCGCTGGCGGTGAACCGGGCCATGAATATTGGCAACAGCGCGCTGATTATGTGATTAACGCGACCTTAGATGAAAACCTGCACCGTATTACCGGTGATGTTGAAATTACCTATCATAATAATTCTCCGGATAATATGCGCTTCCTTTGGGTTCAGCTTGATCAAAACCGCTTTAATAATAACTCGATGCAAAATAAAACGGCTACTTTTGGAAGCTCTCCTAATAATGTTAAAGGCTTCGACCATGACCCGGCGAGAGTTAGCCTTAATGCACTTCGTACTCAGCAAAGACGCGCGGATGAGAGTTATGGTTTTGAAATTAACTCTGTTACGAATACAAATGGCGGAAATATGAATTTTACTATTGTCGGCACAAAAATGCGTGTTGATCTACCCTCACCGCTTTCATCAGGAAGTGATGTCACTTTCAATGTGGATTTTGCCTATAACGTTATTGAAAATAAAGTAATTGGCGGGCGTAATGGTTACGAGCATTTCCCTGATGATGAAATTGAAGGTGGCGGTTATATCTATGAAATGGCCCAGTGGTACCCACGTATGGGCGCTTATACAGATTATGAAGCATGGACAGCCGCAGAATTTTTAGGCTCCGGTGAGTTTACCCAGGAATTTGGTAACTTTGATGTGAGTCTTACGGTTCCTGACGATCATATTCTTGCCGCAACAGGCGTGCTTCAAAACCCAGAAGATGTCTTGACGCTTGAACAGCAAGACCGGTTTGAGCAAGCTAAAACGGCTGAGCGTCCAGTTTATATTGTTACTCCTGAAGAAGCAGAAGAAAACGAAAAAGAAGGCACTTCGGGCAATAAAACATGGAACTTTAAAGCGCAGGACGTTCGTGACTTTGCCTGGGCGGCGTCACGTAAGTTTGCTTGGGATGCCAAAGGTTATAATCAGGGCGGTGCCGTTAATCCGTTTGTTATGGCTATGTCTTTCTTCCCTAAAGAAGGCGGCGAGCTTTGGGAAAAATATTCGACCGAAGTTGTAATCCATACTTTAGAAGTTTATTCCCGCATTACATTTGATTACCCTTACCCGGTGGCTATTTCCGTAAATGGTCCAGTCGGCGGTATGGAATATCCGATGATAACTTTCAACGGACCGCGCACGATCCTTCATGATGACGGCACACGGACTTATACCGCTGCAGAAAAAGAATTTCTTGTTGGTGTGGTAATTCATGAAATAGGCCATATGTATTTCCCGATGACCGTGAATAGTGACGAACGTCAATGGACGTGGATGGACGAAGGTTTGAACAGTTACCTTGATAGCGTCGCTGGCCGCGAATGGGACTATGAAATGGGCTCAACCGAGCCTTCAGATATCATTGAATATATGAAATCCCAGTTCCAGACCCCTATCATGACACAGTCAGACAGCGTGCTTCGTCTTGGCCCTAATGCTTATACTAAGCCAGCCGTTTCACTCAATATCCTCCGCGAAACTATTCTTGGCCGTGATCTGTTTGATTTTGCCTTTAAAGAATATTCACGCAGATGGATGTTTAAACGTCCTACCCCTTCTGATTTCTTCCGCACTATGGAAGAAGCATCAGGAATGGATCTCGATTGGTTCTTCCGTGGTTGGTATTATACTACTGATCATGTGGATATCTCGCTTGATCATATTTATGCCATGCGTATGGATACAAAAGATCCGGATATTGATTTTAGTCGCCGTAGAAATGAAAATAACGCCAAGCCATCTTCCGTGTTTAGCACACGTAACCAAGAAGAAGGTATGATGTCATGGGTTGACCGTAATCCTGACGTGCGTGATTTCCATGATGAAAATGACCAGTTCACAGTGACTAATAAAGAACGCAATTCATATTTTGATTTCTTAAATGGTCTGGACGATGTGGAAAAAGCAACCTTCACTCGCGCCGTGGAAGAAGACAAGAATTACTATGTTCTTGAATTTTCCAATAAAGGCGGGCTTGTGATGCCGATCCTTCTTGAGCTTACTTATACAGATGGATCAAAGGAAAATTACAATATCCCTGCTGAAATCTGGCGCCGTAGTTATAACTCAGTGAAAAAGCTTCTTGTTCTTGATAAGGAGCTTGCACAAGTTGTTGTTGATCCACGCTGGGAAACAGCGGATGTTGATGTTGAAAATAACCATTATCCACGCCGCATCATCCCTTCACGTATTGAAACTTTCAAAAACCCTGATCGCAAAGGTCTTAAGCGCCGTGATATCATGCATGATATTAAAACCGAGCTTAAAACCGAAAAGGATGAAGAAGAGAATTAATCAGGGGAGAACCTGCTCATGTTTCGTAAAATTATAGCCGTAGCCGCATTATGCTTATCCATAATAGCGGCTGCATCAGCACAAGTTCAGCAAACCAAAGGCGATTATGTTGATAAATTTCGCCAGCTCGACGAAATTTTGCCGACGGCCAATACATATAGAACCGCTGGCGGTGAGCCGGGACATGAATATTGGCAGCAGCGCGCCGATTATGTGATTAATGCCACCCTTGATGAAGACCTGCGCCGGATAACTGGCGAAGTGGACATCACATATCATAATAACTCGCCAGACACACTACGCTTTTTATGGGTTCAACTTGATCAGAACCGCTTTAATAAAGACAGTATGGAACTTAGGACAGCGACCTTTAGCACTAGTCCTCTATGTGTAAAGGGTTTTGATAACGCCGCGCCTCGTCTAAGCCTTGCCCAACTACGGACACAGCAATTACAGGAAGATCAGCCTTTTGGCTTTGAAATTAATTCTGTCACAGATGCGAATGGTGGCAATTTAAAGTTCACAGTGGTTGGCACAAAAATGCGTGTTGATCTTCCTACCCCGTTAAAATCCGGCAGCAGCTATCAGTTTGGCGTTGATTACGCCTTTAACGTCATAGATTCCAACCTTATGGGCGGTCGCGGCGGATATGAGAATTTCCCCAATGATGAAATAGAAGGCGGCGGGTATGTTTATGCAATAGCGCAGTGGTACCCGCGCATGAGCGCCTACACCGATTATGAAGCATGGACCGCGAAAGAATTTTTAGGCGCGGGTGAGTTCACGCAGGAATTTGGTGACTTTGATGTGACGATAACAGTGCCTGCTGATTATATAATGGGGGCAACAGGTATTCTTCAAAATCCTGATGATGTTCTAACACAACGGCAACAGGACCGCTTAGAGCAAGCCAAAACGGCAGAACGACCCGTTCTTATTGTTACCCCAGAAGAAGCACTTGAAAATGAAAAAGAGGAAACGTCAGAAAGTAAAAGCTGGCACTTTAAAGCGGAAAATGTTCGTGATTTTGCTTGGACGTCATCGCGCAAATTTGCGTGGGATGCCAAAGGTTATAATCAAGGCGGTGCTATAAACCCATTTGTAATGGCAATGTCATATTTTCCCAAAGAAGGCGGTGATTTATGGCAGAAATATTCAACGGAAGTTGTTATTCATACGCTTGAAACATATTCACGGGTAACATTTGATTATCCCTACCCGGTTGCTATTTCAGTAAGCGCGCCCACGGCAATTGGCGGCATGGAATATCCGATGATTACCTTTAATGGTCCGCGCAGCATTTTGCATGATGACGGTACATGGACCTATACGGCGGCGGAAAAAGAATTTTTGATCGGTGTGGTAATTCATGAAATTGGCCATATGTATTTCCCCATGACGGTGAATTCAGATGAACGTCAATGGACATGGATGGACGAAGGCATTAATACCTATCTTGATGGTGTCGCCATAAGGGAATGGGACTATGTTAATGTTTCCACTTATGACCTTAATCCAGAACCAAGTGATATTATAGATTATATGAAGTCTGAAAATCAGGTTCCTATCATGACACAATCAGATAGCATCCTGCAATTTAGCCCCAATGCTTATACCAAGCCTGCTATGTCGCTCAATATCCTGCGAGAAACAATCCTTGGCCGTGATCTATTCGATTTTGCTTTTAAAGAATACTCAAGACGCTGGATGTTTAAGCGCCCTACTCCGTCTGATTTCTTCCGCACTATGGAAGAAGCATCGGGAGTTGATCTCGATTGGTTCTGGCGCGGTTGGTATTATACTACTGATCATGTGGATATCTCGCTTGATCATATTTATGCCATGCGTATGGACACGAAAGATCCTGACATTGATTTTAGCCGCCGCAGAAATGAAAATAACGCCAAGCCGTCATCTGTGTTTAGTACACGTAATCAGCAAGAAGGCATGATGTCATGGGTTGACCGTAATCCTGACGTGCGTGACTTTCATGATGAAAATGACCAGTTCACAGTGACTAATAAAGAACGCAATTCATATTTTGATTTCTTAAATGGTCTGGACGATATTGAAAAAGCAACTTTCACCCGCGCTGTGGAAGAAGACAAGAATTACTATGTTCTAGAATTTTCCAATAAAGGTGGGCTAGTGATGCCTATTCTTCTTGAGCTTACTTATACAGATGGCTCAAAGGAAAATTACAATATCCCAGCTGAAATCTGGCGCCGTAGTTATAACTCAGTGAAAAAGCTTCTTGTTCTTGATAAAGAACTTGCGCAGGTGGTTATTGATCCACGTTGGGAAACAGCGGACGTTGATATTGAAAACAATCATTATCCACGCCGCATTATTCCTTCACGTATTGAAACCTTTAAAAATCCACCTCGCCGTAGAGGGCTTAAGGAACGTGATATCATGCATGATATAAAGACAGAGCTAAAAAACAAGGAAGATAATAATTAATGAAACGACTATTCATTGTAATAATGGCCGTGCTGATATCCGGTACCTCGGTAACACCCGCATATGCCCATCAGCTTCGTTCGGCGATTACCAAGGTGCTGTTTAATAAAAATACCGGTAATCTGGAAGTGATGCACCGTTTCTACCTACATGATACCGAGCATGCGGTGCAAATGCTGTTTGATAAAAAAGCTGACATTAGAAACTCTGCCGATTCACAGGAACTGTTTGCCAATTATGTTGGTCAACGCTTTGCTATAAAACCACTTGACGGTGAAGAATTAAAACTTAAACCGGTTGGTCATGAGATCGAACGTATTTATTTTTGGGTCTATCAGGAAGTAAAAGCTCCCGAAGATATCAAAGGGCTTACAATGATACATAATGCACTACGTGATATTTGGACCGATCAGATCAATACCGTCAATGTCGAAGGCATTGGTGATTTAAGAACCGCGACCTTCGAAGGTGACGTAGAACTTCTCTCTGTTGAGTTTAATGACAATGACAATTAAAGACGACCTAAATGATCGCGCACAAAGCAAATGCGAGCTTTGTTCTTCTACTGAAAAGCTCGAAATATTTGAAGTAGGTCCTGATAGTGACGGAAGCGCAGATCAGTGCGTGCTTCTTTGTGATATTTGTAGAAACCCGCATAAGTCTGATGTCCATCATTGGCGCTGTTTAAGTGACAGCATGTGGACCCCCGTCCCAGCTGTGCAGGTGCTAGCATGGCGTATGCTGAACCAGCTAACGGACGAAGCATGGGCCAGAGATCTTCTGGATATGCTTTATCTGGATGATGAAACGGCTGCTTGGGCAAATGCGGGCGCCGTTAAGCCTGAGGAAGCCGCCGTAATTCATAAGGATAGCAATGGCGCCGCCCTTACCGCTGGTGACACTGTGGTGCTGATTAAAGACCTTAATGTTAAGGGTGCTGGCTTCACAGCCAAACGAGGCACGGCAGTTCGCAATATATCACTAGTACCGGATAACGAAGCCCACATAGAAGGCCGCGTTGAAGGTCAGCACATCGTAATCCTCACTGAATTTGTTAAAAAGAAATAATGTCTTACTTTGTCAAACTTGTATAGGCACGGTTTATAAAACCTTGTGAACCACCGAGATCCCACCCTTCTGTAACATTAGCTTGCTGAACTTGGTCAAGAGTTGCACCGTCATCGATTAGCTTTTTAATTCTGTCGCGTATGGTTGTCAGCATTCCTATGTAAGCTTCAAATTCTGAGTAGTTCGCTTTAGTTCCGTGGCCGGGGAAAATTACTGTGTCCTTATTAATTGCTTTGAGTACTTCACTGCAAAAATGGATAAAACCATCTATTGAACCACCATTGCCAGCATCAATGAATGGAAATCCGCTATTATTGAAAACATCACCCATATGGACGATATTATGTTTTCTAAAATAAACCGCGGCGTCGCCCGTGGTGTGAGCCGGACCAAAATGTAGCAGGTCAATTTGTTCACCGTTAAAATGAAACTGCATTGTGTTATCAAAAGTCAGCACCGGAAGAGCATCATCCTCGTAAGCTGGCTGACCCATTTCAAGGGCATACGGAATAAAAATTGATTGATCTGACGACATCATTTTGCGGGAATTTGACTGGGAAACAATCCATGAGCCGCCGGGCCCAATAGCTTTGTTGCCGTTACTATGGTCAAAATGCCAATGGGTGTTGATCGTGAAATCAACGTCACCGCCACCGAGTTCTTTAATCTTGGCTTTGATTTTTGGAATATTAGCTTCGGCATCATCATCAACGATCAGCACGCCGTCTTTACCAATCGATGCCAAAATATTACCAAACCCTCTAATACCATCAAGGACATAAAGGGTATCGCTGAGTTTTTCGACCCGGATTTCAATAGCATCCAGGTCCATAGTAGCTAAATAGTCATCTTCGGTATTAAAATGTGGAACGTCATTTGCTTCTTGGCCATAACTTGTCGTTATATTGGCAAAATACACTAAGGTCAGTACGGAAATGATATTTTTAAACATAGTTTTTTCTCCATGTAAGACTTCTTATTTATCACAGCAATAGGTAAGGTCATAATAGAATTACTCATTTCTACCCTTCTTTTTACGGCTTATTAACCGCGATCTGACAATATCGGATCATAAATTGGAGAATAACACATGAAATATGCCCCCCTGCTAATGCTACCGTTGTTTGTTATGCTTAGTAGCTGTGCCAAAATGATGAATGAAAATGAATGTCTTGTCGCTGACTGGCGGACAATTGGCTTTCAGGATGGCAGTGCAGGTCTGACCGAACAACAACTTGCCAAGCGCGGTGAAGCTTGTGCTGAATTTGGTGTTGCACCGGATATGGATCAATATCTTATAGGACGCGATCAGGGTCTTAGGTTATTTTGTATGCCAAGACGTGGATTTGATCTCGGGCGCCGTAATGTCAGATATAATAATGTCTGCCCGATGGAACTCGAGAACAACTTCCTTTCTGCTTATCAAGATGGCCGCGGACTGCGTAACAGAGAAGTCCGAGTATCCGATTTGGATAACACCATTCAAAACACGATTGAAGGTCTTGATGCACTAGATCATCAACTAACTGTAGACGCCATCGCGCTGGCAACAGTTGAAATGACCACTCAAGAGCGCATCGAATATGCATTAACGCTTAAGGAAATGGCAGAAGAGCGTGGCCGCATAATGCAGCATCTGCCGCAATTACAAGGTGAGCTTGAAGACGCACGTATGGACCTTTCAGCATATGCATCGAGTATTGCTTCTAAATATCCAGGATCACTATAGTTTACCAAGGGATAAGCGCGTATCCCTGACTTTGTAGCATGGCATGAGCAGTCATGGCGCTGAGTAAATATTTTATACCGGGCAGTATATTTTCCCGTGTTACGCCGCGAAAGGCGGCTGATTGACCGCAGATATAAATTTGGACGCCTTCTCTAATAAGGGCTTCAAGAACGGCAGCATTGGCATTTTTTGCACCATCATATTTTTCACCGTAATAAAAATCCTGCGTTACATCAAGTGAAGTGCTTCCGTGGACAACAATAGCAACTTTAATATTTTCCTGCGGATGTCCGGCATCAACATGCATATTGATAAATCTTGCCGCCGATAAAAAAGTGCTATTTATTTTCCCAGCTTCCGCGCCGCGGTAAGTATCATAAACCACCTTAAGCACCGTATCTTTAGGCACAACCATATCCGCATCAACGCGCACCGTTTCAACAAAATCAAAAACCGGGCCTTTGATATATTCTGGTTCCTGGGCAAGCAGTGTTGTGGCACTTAAAAACAGGCTAATTATTAAAGTAAGAACTCTCATAACCTTACCCAATCAACCGTTTATAATGGTTATAGAAATTAAGGCCGGTTACTTTTTCAGCATCGTCTTCTGAAAGGCCACGTTTGATAAGCTCATCCCAGATCACTTCCATGCGGCGTGGGCTGTTTAGTTCTTCAAAATAAAGTGGCACACGCCTTACATCGAACAGTGGTCCCTGCTCGCGCTGCATCTCTTCCAAATATTCCGGGGTTACTTCCAAGCGGCGATGATCGCGGTCTGAGCCAATGCCCACATGATCAATACCTGCCACATTAATCGCATGCATAAGATGATCGAAATAAAGGTGAACCATACCGTAGCGCTCAAGTGTCATAAAGGTGCGCATTTGGGTAATGCCGACCGTGCCGCCTTTATCAGCAAGATTTTTAAGAACTTCATCAGGCATACCGCGTGGATTTGGACTAACATCATAACAAGTGGTGTGAGATATCTGGATCGGTTTTTCTGAAATCTCTATGGCATCAAGTGCCGTTTGAACATTGGAATGGCTAAGATCAATCATCATTTCGCGTTCATTAAGCTTTTCAATGAGCTGTCCGCCAAATCTGGTAATTCCAGATCCATGTCGTTCCATACACCCGGAACCTGCCATATTTTGATAATTATAAGTAAGTTGGCAAACGCGCTGCCCAATACCGTAGAACATATCAACATTATCCAGGTCATGCATAAAATGTTCTGAATTCTGTGTCAGGTAAAAAATAGCAATTTTACCTTCCGCTCTGGCGCGGTCAATATCGGCAGTTGATGTGCCTTTCAGATAATATTTGGATTTTTCCGCAATATGATTGTCAAACCACAACATTTCTTCAAGTGTAGACTGGAAATTTTGCTCAATAGATTGGTTTTGTTGTCGCGGATTACCGCACGTAACGGCAATAGAACGCATTCCGGCGGCCAAGATCTCTTCAATCAATTCATCGGTAAATGAATCTCTGATTTCGCCCATAGCATCAAAAACCATAGCATTACGCTTCGGGTCCCATGGCTTACCGACCAAAGCCGGTGTAAAGTTAGGATCACTCGCCTGCCCCATGGCAAAGGCCGTTGGTATCGTCGCCATAAGCGGTAGTGCCGCTGCTCCCGTTAAAAAATCACGTCTTTTCATTATTTGCTCCCGTTATATTTTAACAGTACCCTAGATGAAAAAAAGGCGCCCTTCAAGAGCGCCTTTTAGAAATAAACAGGTTTTTGTTATTAGAGCTTTAAAAAAGGAAAAAGCATCGGTACGCGGTCTGTGTAATCTTTATAGTCATCACCGAGTGCATCCGCTAAATCTTTTTCTTCATGTGGGATTGCTATTAATATCTGCGCGGTGAATAGTGTTGCAAAAAGAAGATGCCCCACTGTCATTTCCGGTGTAGACCAAAAGGCTATAATAAATCCTGTATAAAGTGGATGACGAACAAGTTTATAAAATAATGGCTGAACAAACTTTACATTTACTTCACCACTTTTAGTGAAATTCTTGTAAATCTGCATCAAACCGAATAGTTCAAAATGATTAATCATAAAAGTCGTTATAAGAACAATTCCAAAACCACCAAGTAGCGCCGCCCAGAGCACCATAATCCATGTGCTATCAGCCGTTTGCCAAACAATATCCGTCATTGGTTGCCAATAAACATAAATTGCAATAAGACAAAGACTACTGACAAGAACGTATGTGCTACGTTCTGCTGCTTGCGGTATAATTTTGGTCCATTTGTCTTTAAACTTAGGGCGCGCCATAACGCTGTGAGTTAATGTAAATAAGCTGACCAATGCAATGTTTGTTAGTAGTGATGGACCGAGTGCGCCTACGTCTCCACTATCAATGGTTTTTGTCACGAACGGTATCATGTCGAAATTGCCGACGAATGCTATTAAGTATAAAAACGTTAAAAAGAAAGTGAAGTAGCACGCTACCCCATAAAGTAAAATGAGTGTTTTTCCCACAGATATTCCCCTTAGAATAATAGAATTTTGAATTCTTATTTTATTGTTCAGGGACCGTAACAGAAAATATCTTTGTTGGCAAATCAGGCTGGCGAGGCTTTTTTTAACCTATTACCTTCTCATAAATATCATAAACATTCTGTCCCATTACTTTTTCAAGCTGGCCTTCCGAAAGTCCGCGGCCCTTTAGCGCATCCCAGATCACTTCCATACGGCGCGGGCCGTTCAGGTCTTCGAAGTAAAGCGGGTATTCTTCAGCGTTGATATGGCCTTCTTCGGCGATAAGTTCGGCGATATATTCTTCCGACATGGTAAGTCGGCGATGATCGCGGTCTGAGCCAATGCATACGTGATCAATACCGCAAACGTTAATAGCATGCATGATATGATCATAATATTTTTCGGTATTCTGATCCCTTGTCACAAAACCGCGCATCTGCGTAATGCCGACAAGACCGCCTTTATCCGCAAGGCGTCGCAAAATATTATCCGGCACATTTCGCGGATGATCAAAAAGGTCCTTGCAACAGGTATGTGAAATTATCATCGGTTCCTTTGAGGCATTAATGGTATCAAGCGTTGTTGCTTCATTAGAATGTGATGCATCGACAAGCATGCCAATGTCATTCATTTTTTCGACAAGCTCATGGCCAAATATTGTAAGGCCCGATCCATTTGTTTCTTCGCACCCTGCCCCGGCCCAATTTTGATGATTATAAGTAATTTGGCTTGAGCGCAGACCAAGATTATAAAATATATCGACATTATCAAGGTCGCGTCTGAAATGAGTTGAATTTTGCGTCAGGTAAAAGACCGCAATTTTATTTGTCGCTCTTGCCTTGGCAATATCACCCACAGTCGTTGTGCGTATATAATATTGGTTCTTACGGTCGAGGAATTCATTATATATCAATATCCATTCCATAGTCAGGTCGTAAGCTTCTTGTTCCTGCACTTTAGGATCGCAAAGAGTGATGCACATTGATCGCGTGCCTGCGGCCAATATTTCATCCACCAGGCTTTCATCATAAACATCACGAAGTTCACCCATGGCATCAAATATAAATGACTTACCGTTCCAGGGTGTCCCTGTGGCTTCTGCCCATGAAATATTGGGAAGTGTACTCATTAACGGCAGTGCCGCGGCCCCTGTAATAAATTTACGTCTGTCGATTTTCATAATATGCTCCCGTATATTTTGTTATTTAAAAAATAATAACAGGGAATCGTCAAAATAACATTCAAAAAAGTTCATTTTAAAATTGACAGTGTTGACAATTTTATTGTTATATTATAACTAACATGTAATGGACATAACAAAATATAGCACAAAATGCTTCCGGAGAGAATAATGACCGACCAAAATAATAGCCAAATCAGCAAAAGAGATTTCCTTCAAACCCTTGGAATGATTGGCGGATCAGCCGCAGTAATGACAGCCCTTAGTGGGTTTGATCATGCCTTTGCATCCGATATGACAGCGCCACCTGCGCTAGCAACTTCAGGAAACGGTAAAAAAATCATCGTTCTTGGTGCTGGTTTATCCGGAATGGTAGCCGCATTAGAGCTTAGCAAAAAAGGTTACGACGTTGAACTGCTGGAAGCGCGTGACTTTGCTGGTGGACGTACTAGTTGTTCACGTAAAGGAACTAAAGTAACTCATGCTACTGGTGAAACACATGAATGTGATTTTGACCACGGTCAATATTTGAACCACGGCGCATGGCGTATTCCTGGACAACATCATTCAACTCTTCATTATTGCCGCACTCTTGGCGTAAAACTTGAAGTGATGCTTAACCACAGTTCTCAGTCTTATGTATATGCCGATAATATCGAAGGCCCGCTTAACAAAAAACGCGTTCGCCGTATCCACATGGAAGCAGACCGTAAAGGTAATGTTGCAGAACTTCTTGCTAAATGTGCGTCCGGTGGTGCTCTTGATGATATGATGTCAGCAGAAGATGTTGAGAAGCTACTAACATATCTAAAAAGTATGGGACTGATTAACAGAGACACATTTGAATATCAGGCAAACGCTATTCGCGGTTATTCATCATATAAAGGTGCTGGTGAAAATTACGGTACACTTTCAGATCCTTATAACTTCAGTGATCTTCTTAACTTGAGCATGGAAACACGTGAACTTACATCAGACCATCCTACTTGTATGTTCCAAGCTGTTGGCGGAATGGATGCTATTTCATTCGCACTTCGTGATGCTCTTCCTCGTGGCACTATCAAGCTTAACAAAGAAGTAACCAAAATTTCACAAACCAATAACGGTGTCTCCATCAATTATAAAGATACGATGACTGGTAGAGAAACAACAACTACTGGTGATTATTGTATTTCAACTATTCCTTACGCCGTTGTAACTGAAATTGAGAATGATTTCAGCGATGCCGTAATTGATGCAATGAAAACGCCTGCACCAAGTCAGGTCGCTAAATTTGGTCTTCAAATGAAAACACGTTTCTGGGAAACAGAAGACATGATTTATGGTGGTACTTCAGCAACAAGCATGGCTGGTAACATTGCCTATCCTTCCGCTGATCTTCACGGTAAAGATGGTGGTGTACTTCTAGCATCATATCTATTCGGTGGTCGTTCTACTGCTTTTAGTGCAATGAACATTAACGAAAAAATTGAACACGCTCTATCAATTGGTGAAAATGTTCATCCGGGTCAATACCGTGCAAACTTCAATGGTAAAGGCGCTGGCATTATCTGGCAGGATGAAAAATATAATAAATCCGGTTGGTCAAGCTGGGGTGGCGATAGCATTAAAAAGCTTCCTACTATCCTTAAAGGTGAGCGCCGTGTTCTATTCGCTGGTGACTGTATTGCTCCACGTCTTTCTGGTTGGATGGCTGGTGCGGTCGAAGGTGCATGGCTAACTATTGCTGACCTTGATAGACGGGTTGGCATGGGCTGATTAATACCTACCTAACAATCAAATTATTAAATAAACCCCGCTTCGAAAGTTGCGGGGTTTTTTATTATTTAAATATGTGCTAATAATTTTCCAAACAATAAATGGTTGCTCAGGGAATAACATGTCAGAAGATAATAATAGTCAAATCACAAAAAGAGATTTTTTAACTTCCATCGGCATGGTTGGTGGCACGGCAGCGATGATGACGGCTCTTGCCGGCTGGGAAATGGGCATGGCATCTACCATGACGGAACCACCGAAAATGACTTCTGAAGGTAAAGGGAAAAAAATTCTCATACTAGGCGCTGGTATTTCTGGGCTTGTCTGCGCGATGGAGCTTATCAAAAAGGGTTATGAAGTTCAAATACTTGAAGCCAAGGACCACGCCGGCGGCAGATGTATGTCAGCCCGTAAAGGTACGGTAATAGAAGATGTCGGCGGTGAAAAACAGATATGCGATTTTGACCATAATCAATATCTTAATGTTGGACCGTGGCGCATTCCGGCGGAACATCATTCAACGATTTATTACTGTAGGAAGCTTGGCGTTTCGCTTGAGCCATTCATAAACAAAGCCTTTTCGGCCTATTATTACCAAAGCAAGGGTGACGGCCCCCTTAGCGGTGTACCGCTTCGCCAGTCTGACGTGGATATTGACCGCGCGGGCCATGTGGCGGAACTACTGGCCAAATGTGTAACGGGCGGCGCGCTCGATGAAAAACTAACCAAGGAAGATCAGGAGGCGCTACTTGATTATCTAAAATCCACTGGACTAATTGATAGGCGCGAACTTAATTACCGCGCAAATCTTGCCCGTGGCTGGGAAGAAACACCGACTGTCGGTACTGATATGGGTAAACTGGGTGATCCATACGGACTTGCGGATCTTCTTAAGATTAAAGTTGGCGCTCAGCACGAAGAACGGGACCATCCACCAATGATGTTCCAGCCAATTGGTGGCATGGACCAAATTCCGCGCGCTATGGAGCGTGAGTTACCGAAAGGCATTATACGCTTTAATTCTGAGATTACCGATATTGTGCAATCAGACGACAGCGTCACAGTTACATATACAGATACTAAAAGCGGAAAAGTTGAAACGGCTACAGCCGATTACTCAATTTCGTGTCTTATATTCCCGGCGCTAAATAAAATTAACACTGACTTCAGGGATGACGTCTTAGAGGGCATACGCGCCCCGGCCTCCTCACCTATCGTAAAGCAAGGACATCAGTTCAGTGAGCGTTTCTGGGAAACTGAGGAACAAATTTTTGGCGGCATTACTGCAAATGATTTCCCGGAAAGTAATAATCTGAGCTACCCGTCTTCTGAAATGTTCGGAAACAATGGTGGCGTGGTGCTTACGGCTTATGCGCGGGGCGGTTCAGCCATTAGACTTGGTGCGATGAGCATTAAAGAGCGATTAGAAAAAGGCCTTGAGATTGGCGAAATGATCCATCCGGAGCGCTTTCGTAAATATTATAACGGCAAAGGTGTCTCAATGGCATGGCATAAACAAAAATATGCCCTTGCCGCATGGGTAACATGGTCAAAACGTAATATCGGCCTTAAAATGCCCCCATTAATGAAGGGCGAAAAACGTGTTCTTTTCTCAGG
>JABJKT010000037.1 GCA_018660225.1 Kordiimonadaceae bacterium | reverse complement strand
GCCTTCATTATACCAAAGCCTTAGGCGCGGTAACGGGCCGGGTGGTAACACGCCTTGCCAATGCTGACGTGCTTCCATTCCAAATGGGTAATATGGCCCGTACGGTTGGTGAATATGCTGATGAAATGGTAACGGCGATGGAAAAATCCCGCTCTGACACATTACGTCATAATAAACTTGTTAACGAAGGTCATTATAAAGCCGCCGCCAACATTCGTGAAGGATATGAAGTGCCGGAACTTAAGGTCGAAGTGCCGCATATTAACCTTTCACCGATGCAAAATTCGGTGAACAGGCTTAAATCATCGGCCACCGCATTTGATGCTGCTTATAATAAACTTGCCATGAGTGGGTACGATATGAGCAGCCGTGACATCAACAAACTTGATATGTTGATGTATCAGGTTGAAGCTAAGCTTATTCGCCCTGAAGGCCTTCCACGTCGCCCATGGTACCGTCACCATGTCTATGCGCCGGGATATTATACGGGTTACGGTGTTAAAACGCTTCCGGGTGTACGTGAAGGTATCGAAGAAGCCAAGTGGTCTGAGACACAAGAACAGATGGCCAAACTTGCCGAAGTTCTCAATGACTATGCCGCTCAGCTTGAAGAAGCGACAGCCTTAATGAATTAAGTTATTTATCCAATTAAAAAAGCCGGGCTTTTAAGCCCGGCTTTTTTTGTGTCATAAATAGATTTTAAATTAGGCTATTAATTTCGAAATATTATGAACCCTGTCTCTAAGCGCGGCCAGCACATTTTGAATTTCCGTTGTTGCGCTTGCTGTCTCTGCAGATAGATTTTTAACTTCACCTGCTACGACGGCAAACCCTTTGCCGGCTTCACCAGCACGGGCGGCTTCAATGGTGGCGTTTAAAGCCAGTAAATTTGTTTGTTTGGCAATGGCATTAATGTTTTCCGAAACGGAATCGACCCGGGAAATATCTTCTTCTAGATTACCGAGCTCTTTTTGAATTCCTTCTATTATTTCACTATTTTGTTCTGTCTTTTGTTCTGGCACTGATGTTTCCTTGTATGTTATGTCGTTATTTTGCGCAGAATATGCGGCTTCTATCATTGTTGAGGCAAGTACCCCGTAAACGGCTGTCCAGGCATCGGCTACCTCTTCGGTATATAAATCACCAAGGCCCTGTTCAAGGGTCCATAAAAGTGCGGCTCCTACCGTATCATAATCTTTTTCAGATACGCCGTAGCCCGCATGGCGAACGGCGAGTTCCTGAACGGCAGGTACAATAGTTTCAAGACGGTTAAGGCCACCGACTGCAGTGGCTAGCATTGCCATAAGGGCACGCCCTTGTGCTTCTAGGTCTCCTTTAAATAAAGGAGCAAGAGAAGGATCGAGTTCAAATAATTTGCCGTAAAAAAGCCCCGCTGCGGCGTCTTTTATTTTTGCAACTTCTTTGAATGTGGTTTGTACATGATCAATTTGATTAGCGTGCATGGCAATACCCTATTAATTTTTATAATTAATACCCATTTATAGTTAAAAAAATTAATATTCGATTAAATTATAGATAATTTTAATTAATTCTGATCAGACAATTAATAACCTATTTCACGTGACTAATAATCGCATAAAGTTTGTTAAGCTATGCTGCTGATCAGATGGGGGCTTTGAGAAAAGATAATTCTATATTCAGGGATAAATATTGTCGCGGTCGTCCCTACATTCTCAATGCTGTTTAATATGAATGAACCACCATGAAGTTTTGATAACTGATTGACGATTGGAAGGCCGAGGCCTGTGCCGATTTCAGACATATTTCTTATTTCATGGGCTTGAGCAAAGGGGCTTAATACATGTTTTAATCTATCAGCAGGAATTCCAATGCCATTGTCTGTGACTATAATTTTTAAGGCCCCGCTTTGAGTTAAATTAATTTTACAGGAAATTTTTCCACCACTTTCAGTAAATTTTACAGAATTAGAAAGCAGGTTAATGATAATTCTTTTATAGGCGCTCTCGTCACCAAATATTTTTATAAGTTGCTCACTTTTGACATCTTCTAACAAACAGATAATGTTTTTGTTTTTGGCCTGTTCTTCAATCATTTTCATTGACGCCAAAATACAGTCCTTTAAATCAAAATCGCTTTCATTTAATTTCCATTTTCCTGCTTCTATTTTTGATAAGTCGAGAATGTCGTTAATGACAGTTTCCAGATGGTGACCGCTATTTTCGATATCACGCAAATATTCTCGGTATCTGGGATTTCTTATTTTACCAAACACGCCTTCAGACATTACTTCCGAAAATCCGATAATAGCATTGAGTGGTGTTCTTATTTCATGGCTCATATTTGCAAGGAAGGTAGATTTTGCCTGATTGGCACTTTGGGCTTCCTGCCTTGATAATCGCAAGCGGTCCTCAAGTATTTCTCTTCTTTTTACTTCTCTACGCAGACTAATAGCCCATATAAGGATCATTGATATTACAAATAAAGCTATCATGATTACATCTATAATAAGTTCGTAATCCTGCTCTGTATTTGCTTTAACCAATAACCACTGCGAGGAAATTTCCATTGCTTTTTCTTCAGAAATCATACTAAGGGCTTTATCCATTGCGCTAACAAGAAGCGGTAGATCACTACGTACCCCCATCGCATCGTTCATCACATATTCTGTCGAGCCGACCACAGAAACATTAGTGAGGCCCGTGGTCGATATATAATTAGTAGCGGAAGGAATATCATTGATAAAAGCATCAACTTCACCAGATGATAATAACTTCAGAGCTTGAAGCATATTTTCAACTTCTATTACCTCAATATTTGGGTAGTCATGTATTAATAATTCTGCAATAGCAGATCCTTTGGATTGAGCAACTTTATATCCGTTTAGACTATTAAGGTTAGAAAATTTAGTCCCGCCGTCGCGGCCAAAAATTACATTTACAAGTGATTTGTAACTTTGGGTGAAGGTAAGAAATTTTTCACGTTCAATTGTCGGTGTAACCGCAAGAAAGAAGTCGGCCTCACCAGATTTAATTTTGTTCATTCCATCAGCCAAATTTTCTGTATTCGCCCAAACAAATTTGACATTAAGTAATTTGGAAATTTCATCTAAATATGATCCCGACAGACCGCCGATCTTACCATTTTCATCTATAAATTCGTACGGATAACCATTAGGCGCTACTGCAACATTTATCAGGTTATTTCTTGATAACCATTGGCGCTCTTCGATGGTCAAGTCTAGCTCTTTAGCGGCTTGAAATTCGCTCAACCATTTATTAGAAATAGCCATAAATTCTGCTTCAGTAATAGCCGCCATTCCTTTATTCAAAATGGAAATTAGCTGTGGCCAATCATTTCGGGCGGCAAGATAAAATTGATTTGTCTCTGTTATCTCAGGCAGGAACTCTTTACCTATAACATCAAGGCCGGAAATAAAATTCTTGGTAATTATATAATTTGTCGTTGATAATGTTCCTGAAAAAATATCAACCTCACCCGTTGATAAAGCGATTAAAGCGGCCTTCACTGTCGGGTATTCAATAACTGTCAAATCAGGATAATAATTTTGATAAGTAGTCTGAACAGACCAGCCGCTGACGATGGCCAGTTTTTTATCCAGTAGGTCTTCGTAGTCATTTACTTGTTCTGATCCAATTCTGCCAAAATAAAAAATAGGCAGTTCCAGATAGGGATTAGTAAAATTAAGAAACTCTTCTCTACTTTCACTATCACTAAGACTGTGAGCAATATCAATTTCTTTTGAACGTAACAGGTTAACTAAAGCTGCCCAGGAATGGCCACTTATATAGTCTATTTCAAGCCCCACTTTAGACGCGACTAAATTTAAATAATCAATAGAGAAGCCAGCCGGTTTACCTGAGCGAACAAAATCAAGTGGGCCCCAGTCCATTTCATTGGTAGCCGTCACAACGGGATGTTCTTTTATCCAGTTTAATTCTTCGTTTGTAAGGTTTTGTGAGGCGGCGGTTTGAAGAGAAACGACCAGCATAGCAATAAAGATTACAGTGGATTTGAAAAGCCAACGTACATAGGGCCCCAAACCATTAATTGCCATACTACTAAACATATCAGTTAAAACCTGTAAAAAAAATACATCTTTTATAATATCAAACATTAATCTTAATTAATAATTAAAATTATCAAACTATTGTTAACATATTAAATAATTATTTGGAAATACTATTCTTTAATGTGCAAGTAATACGGCAACGCCTGGAAGTTCTTTTCCTTCCATCCATTCAAGGAAGGCTCCGCCAGCGGTGGAGATATGGGAGAATTGATCTGCTACGCCGGCGTGGTTAAGGGCGGCTACGGTATCACCGCCACCAGCGACGGAAATGAGCGCACCGGCTTCTGTAAGGGCGCCTGCGACTTTTGCAACAGTTACTGTTGCGGCGTCAAAAGGCTCAATTTCAAAGGCACCCATCGGACCGTTCCAGATTAGCGTTTTGCAGCTTTCCAGTGCGGATGCAACATCAGCAGCAGAAGCCGCGCCCACATCAAGGATCATTTCGTCTGAAGCAACGTCATTTGCAGATATGGCTCTGTTTTTTGCGCCTGCTTTAAATTCTTTAGCAACGACAACATCAGAAGGAAGATGAATTTTGCAGCCGCTTTTGGCTGCATTTTCCATAATAGCAATTGCGGTACTCGCCAGGTCATGTTCGCAAAGGCTCGCCCCAACATCAACACCCTGCGCCGCAAGGAATGTGTTGGCCATGCCGCCACCGATGATCAGGTGGTCTACTTTTTCCACCAAATGTGTTAGCACATCAAGCTTGGTCGAAACCTTAGCGCCGCCAACTAGGGCCGCAACAGGATGAACCGGCGTGCCAAGAGCACTTTCAAGGGCAACTAATTCTTTTTCAAGAGCAAGGCCCGCAGCACTTGGCAGTATTTCAGCGATACCAACTGTGGAGGCATGAGAACGGTGACAACAGGAAAAAGCATCATTGACGAAAAAGTCAGCATTTTTGGCAAGTTCAGCGGCAAAATCCGGATCATTTTCTGTTTCTTCGGCGTAAAAGCGTACATTTTCGAGTAGTAATACGGCACCATCTTCCATGGCGTTGGTCGTTTCGATCACTTCAGCGCCGATGCAATCGTCAATATATGACACAGGAAGTCTAGTCGCATTGGCGAGTGGCTGACCGAGTGGTTCCAAAGACAGATCCAAATTACGCTCCCCTTTTGGGCGACCAAAGTGAGAAAGAACTAGGACGCGCGCGCCCGCTCTAGCGAGGGCCTTAATCGTTGGCGTGACAGACTGGATGCGCGTATCATCCGTGACAACGCGATTTCCGTCATCGTCCAATTTCATAGGGACGTTAAGATCAGCACGAAGAAGGACGCGCTTGCCTGCAAGTGCGCCCAAACTTTCAATATTCTTAAAAATAGCCATTAACCGACTTCGTGAAGCACAACGGCTGTATCAGACATACGGTTGGCAAAGCCCCACTCGTTATCGTACCACGTGAGTATTCGAACAAGGTTGCCTTCCATTACCGACGTTTGCGCCGAATCAAAGCTAGAGCTGTGATCATCATGGTTAAGGTCAATGGAAACAACTGGCTCATCAATATAAGCAAGAACGCCTTTAAGGCGACCTTCAGCGGCTTCTTTAATGGCGGCGTTAATTTCTTCTACACTTGTGTCTTTCTTCGAAACAAATGTCAAATCAACAAGTGATACATTCGGGGTTGGGACACGTATTGATGTGCCGTCAAGTTTACCAGCAAGTTCAGGAAGTACAAGACCAACGGCGCGTGCGGCACCAGTTGATGTTGGGATCATGCTAAGGCCACAAGCGCGGGCGCGTAGTGGGTCAGAATGAAGCGTATCAAGAACACGTTGGTCACCCGTATAGGCGTGAACCGTTGTCATGATACCTTTTTCAAGGCCAACGGTGTCATTAAGAACTTGTGCAACCGGTGCGAGGCAGTTCGTCGTGCAAGATGCGTTTGAAATAACTTTGTCGCCTGCTTCAAGTGTTTCGTGGTTAACACCGTAAACGATTGTTTTGCTAACGCCGGATGCTGGTGCAGAGATAAGAACTTTTTTCGCGCCTGCGTCAAGATGGGCTGAGGCTTTATCTTTATCAGCGAAGAAGCCCGTACATTCATAAACAACATCAACATCAAGATCGCCCCACGGAAGGTCGGCTGGGTTACGCTGTGCTGAAACGGCGATTTTGTCATCACCGATTACGATGTCGTTTCCGTCAACGGATACGTCAAAGGGAAACTTGCCATGAACACTATCACGCTTAAGAAGGTATGCGTTCATCTTAACATCACCAAGGTCATTAATGGCGACGACTTTAACGTCAGTGCGACCACTTTCGTAAATCCCGCGAAGGGCAAGGCGGCCAATACGACCAAAACCGTTAATTGCGACACGAATTGTCATGATTATTTTCTCCAGATAATAATTTTATAATTTAGCTTTAATTTGTGAAACGAGGTTTTCTTTCGTTACACCGAAATGTTTGTAAAGGTCTTTTGCCGGGGCAGAAGCACCAAATTCATCAATACCGATTTTGACACCGTTACGCCCGACATATTTATCCCAGCCGTATGTAGCGCCTGCTTCGATTGATGCGTAAACTTTAGAATGTCCAAGAACTTCATCTTGATAGGCTTCTGGCTGTGCGTCAAACGTTTCAGTAGAGGGCATCGAAACAACTTTCGTAGCAATGCCGTGCGCTTCAAGTTCGCTTTGAGCTTCGATTGCAATCTCAACTTCAGAGCCTGTGGCAAATATGGTAACCGCAGCGTCATTGCTTGCTGCGCTTATTACATAGCCGCCTTTGGCACATAGGTTTTCTTCTGTATGCTCTAACCTTGCCTGTTTAAGGCCTTGGCGTGTTAGCACCAATATGGACGGCGTATCTTTGTCTTCGAGGGCGGCGAGCCAGCATTCAGCCGTTTCAACCGCATCACAAGGACGAAATACATTAACATTAGGCATCGCACGAAGTGAGGCAAGATGTTCAATAGGTTGATGGGTTGGACCATCTTCGCCGAGGCCAATGCTGTCATGTGACATTACATAAACAACGCGTTGCTTCATAAGCGCACTTAGGCGAATGGCTGGGCGACAGTAATCCGTAAACACCATGAACGTACCGCCGTAAGGCATATATTCACCGTGCAGGGTCATGCCGTTCATTGCAGCAGCCATTCCAAATTCACGAACACCGTAATACATATAACGACCCGAGAAATCATCAGCCGTGATCGGGATGAGATCTTTGGTAAGGGTCATGTTTGAACCGGTAAGGTCGGCAGAGCCACCAATGGTTTCCTTCATGATCGGGTTGATCACTTCAAGGGCCATTTGCGACGCGATACGTGTTGCCGGGCCAACAGGATTTTCGGCCAGATCTTTTTTGTAAGCGTTGATCGCTGGAACGAGTGCGGCAGGAAGGTCTTTATTAAGGCGGCGGTTATAGTCAGCTTTAACGTCATCTGAAAGCGCATCGAATTTTGCTTTCCATGCGGCGGAAATGGCTTCGCTACGGGAACCTGCTTCGCGCCATGCTGATAGTATATCAGCGGGAATAACAAACGGAGCATGTGGCCAGTTAAGGGCTTCACGTGTTGCTGCGATTTCTTCGTCACCAAGTGGTGCACCGTGAGTGGCGGATGTGCCACCCTTATTCGGTGAGCCAAACCCAATGGTTGTTTTGCAGGCGATCAATGAAGGACGGTCGTCGGCTTTTGCCGCAGTAATCGCCGCAGCAACAGCGTCAGCATCATGACCATCAACGGCAATTGTATGCCAGTTTGAAGCGTCAAAACGTTTTAATTGATCGTCAGAAACCGTCATATCGGTTTCGCCGTCAATGCATATGCGGTTATCATCCCAAAGGACGATTAGTTTGCCAAGTTTCAAATGACCAGCTTGTGAGATAGCTTCGTGGGAAATACCTTCCATAAGGCAACCATCGCCAGCAATAACATATGTGTTGTGATTGATCACATCGCCCATACGTGCGGCGGATAGTTTTTCTGCAATAGCAAAACCAACCGAAGTGGCAAGACCCTGACCAAGCGGCCCTGTGGTCATTTCGATGCCCGGTGCTTCACCTAACTCCGGATGACCAGCACAAGGTTGATGCAATTTACGGAAGTTTTTAATGTCTTCTATGGTTGGGTTTTTATAGCCTGTTAAATGAAGCAGGGAATAAATAAGCATTGAGCCGTGACCTGCGGATAGTATAAAGCGGTCACGATCTGGCCACTCTGGCCATTTTGGATCAAATTTTAGAAATTTGCTAAAAAGTACGGTAGCCGCATCGGCCATTCCCATCGGCATTCCTGGATGCCCAGACTTTGCTGCCTGAACCGCATCCATGCTAAGAGCACGAATTGCGTTTGCCATATCCCTCGTTGACACTGTCATTTTGTAAATACACAACCTTATAAAATTTTTTAAAAATAGCCCCAATAACCGTAGGGGTAATAATCTAACAATTCATCTGGCGCACAATGGACTTTCTTGAGACTTGGGTCAATATTCTATTGTGAAAAATAGCGGTTTTTATGCCATCTTTTTAATTTTTTCGATGGATTTTAATATTCTCAAACTTTTTGATGGATTTTTTTGCCATAATGTTGCTAGCTTATTCGTTCGCAGTGATCATAAATTCTAAGGTTGAGATTAAAGATGGCACCAAAAACGAAAAGATTATCCGCTGATAAAACCGTTATGGCCCTTGATGAAGTGCTGGCCAGACTGGAACGTGCCATCTTGTCAAAACAGGCAAAATTCAAGTCAGGCTCTAGCGAACAAGCCGATTTCATCAACCAGCTTGAGAAAGAAAATCGTGCTTTAAGTCGTGAACTTGAAGTTGCCAGAGATAATATTGAAAAGCTGGAAGACCGTCTGGAAACGATAGAAAATGCCGGCGAATCGGCTGAAAAAGAAATTGGTGTTATGATCAAGCAGCTCGATAATCTTATTTCACAACAAAACACACATTAATAAAGGTAGGATTTATGGGACAGGTAGCCGTTACATTTAATAATCAGGAACATCATCTAGCCTGCCAAACGGGTGGTGAAGAGCGCCTCAAAATGCTCGCGGGCTATATCGAGGAACGTGCCGCAGATCTTATCGAGCGGATGGGCCCGGTTGGCGACCTCAGGCTTCTGCTAATGACTGCGATTATGATTGCTGATGAACTGCATGATTTAAATGATGGTGAACTGCCGTCTAATGCGCAGGCCGAAGCCGAAGTAAAACGCATGGATGTTGCCATGGGCAAAGCCGTCCTGCGAATAGAAGAACTGGCCAGAAGCGTCGAAGCTTAACGAATTCCCCAAAGTTCGGCATATTTTTTATACATATCAACTAGCCCGTAATGCTCTGTGACATGATTTAGATTTGCCTTGCCAATTAATTGCTGCTTTTCTTTATCTGTTGCCAATGTTTTTAAGGCGACCTGAAAAGCTTGGTCATCCCCGGCAGCGACAATGAAGTCTTTATTTGTCGAGGACACCATATGCTTCACATCTCCCACACTTAGCCCGGCAACAGGAAGTCCTGCGGCCATGGCCTCGTTTACCGCATTTGGCATTTGTTCGGTATCTGATGAAATGGCGAAAATATCAATAAGTCCAAGCGCGCTGGCAGTGTCGGATACGTAACCGGTGAAAATGACTTTGTCTGAAATATCAAGTTCACGGGCGAGCACTTCGAGTCGCTCTCGCTCTACCCCTTCACCCATAATGACCAGTTTTGCATTTTCCAGCTTTATTTGCTTAAAGGAGTTAATCAGTCGGGATATGTTTTTTTCTGGTCTTAGCGGCGCCATGGTTCCGATAATAACGTCATTTTCTGTTCGCACTAATTCATCAATTGTGAAGTCTTGGGCAGGACGAGCAAATTTCTCTAGATCAACACCGTTTGGGATGTAGTTTATTTTTTGCTGCGCTATTTTCCATTTATTCTTGGCTATTTCTATCAGTGTATTGGACGGCACAGAAAGTGCCTCAATGTTCCTGAGGGAAAGACGTCTGAACAAGTCTCTTTTTAGCAGGGTTCCATTCGCTTCATCGGGGCCAAAGCCGCTTTCAACATGTATGTGGCGTAAAATTGGTCCAAAACTGTTGGCTAGCGCCCATTCCACCGAACCCCAGTTATAGGTGATCAGTAAATCTGCCTCACTATTTTCGAGTATGGCCCTGTATGCTTTTATTCTACTTAATAGAGTGCCGCCCATATTATGATGTGTTTTATCGACGGTGACATTCAAACCTTCATTTAGAAGATCTTCGCTACCGTAATCATCATTGGTGGAAATTATCCTGTGC
>JABJKT010000036.1 GCA_018660225.1 Kordiimonadaceae bacterium | reverse complement strand
TACACTAACACCAGATGATAAGATTGTTGATTTAAGCATGGCCATATCGCTCATATTGACCAGTTCGTGATCAACGGCAGGAACAGGGTCCTGCCACAGCATTTCCTGTTGCGGCACCAATCGTCATTACACGACTTGATCGTGTAATCCATCGCGAAACAAGAGATATTTCATCATCAAGTGTTTCTGACCCTGTTGATCCACTGAGTAGTTTTAAAGCCCTCATTCGTTATTATTTAGTGATGCCAGGCTTTTCTCATAATCAGCAAGATCGACTTCCTTTGCTGCTTTTGCAATTGCGATCGCTTTTTCGTAATGGCTGGTAGCATTTTCTCTATCGTCCATCAATTGATACACATTACCTATTGCATGAAAAAGTCGTGAAGAGTCTCCATGTACATTTGCAGCTTCACCGTAAAGACTAAGTGCTTCAGAGTATCTCTGGTATTTTATAAAATATTCCGCGTACCACAAAGCATCCCTAAGGCGACTATCACCGATAAATCCTTTGGGACCGAATTCGCCCATAAGCATTTTAAAATACTCAAAATCATCCGCAATGATAGACCGGCTAACCATCGACCACATTGTCCCACTTGATATTTCCGGTGAAAAACCATACCGTTCTGCCCGTGCCCTAAAATAGGCCCTCACATAGTCAAGGCCCCCTGCTTCAATGTAGCTATCTAGCGTCGGAAGGTAAAAATCTGAATAATTTTCAAAATAATGGCGTAATCCTAACGACAAAATCGGTGCCGCTACGGTGCGGTGTTCTTCTTCCTCCAACATCACATATTTCCACATAAATGAACTGGGGGCTTTTTCTTTTAACACTGTCGCCAGTTCATTGGTACCATCAGCAACCATGCCGCCTCTGCCGCCAACACCAAAATATAAATGGCTTTAAATTGCGGGGTTAATTTCTTCTCTAATTGCTTCACCCTCGTATTTTCGCCCTCTCCGCCAAGGGGAAAAGGATCTGATATAATATGAGCATCGAATAGTTGAGGCCTGTTAATCAATGCCTGAACGATAAGGGAACCAGCGTGCTGCCAACCGAAGATTAACCGTTCATCAGACGTGCGGTATGTCGCGTCAATATAACTCAAAACCTCATTTTCCAGAAAGTCCAAAAAAGTCGTACCGGTTAGGTTAGAGCGCCGCTCTGGTGAGTTGGTTGTTATGCCAACGACAATTATCTCTGGCATCATATCAAACTGGTCAACGAGTGTTTGTGCAGCACTAACACCATTAAAAAAATATCGCTGCCCATCTAGGATATATAAAATGGGATATTTTTTGTCACTTTCCCTGTAGCTTTTCGGCAAATATACTTGCAATTCCCTTTGCTCTTTATAGAATTCCGAGCTTATCAATACCCGTGTGCCAATAACATTAGCTTCAGTTTGAACATCGACATTTTTGGTTTGTGCTTGGCTAGGAACACCAATGAGTATGAGCAGCAGCACAGTAATGCAAAATTCTATTATCTTCATATTTATTATCTCTTTATAAAAAATTTATGGCTGCGCCAGATAACCAGTAAAATGTACCTTTAGCCTATTGTTTTGGTCCAAATCAATAGAAAACAATATGTTCAGGTACACATAAAGTATAATCTTTTTAAGTTCAGTGCCTTATCCAAATAAAATCAAAAAACTCGCGGCCCAACGCTAACCGTGAGTGTCTGCTTTCGGCCAAAAGCAGCCGTTCAGTTGTGCTTATCTAGACTACGCTTCTTCAGAGAAAGTTGGTTTTTATGGACTTAAATGTCCAATTAAACCCAACGGCGTATACCCTATTCCATTGACTCTCTCTAAAATAAAGCTATCATATTTTTTGCGACACTCAAATCAGTCGTATTTTAAAACAACAAATATAGGGACTTACTTATGAAAATCGAAAAAATATTAATGGCATTAATCTTAGTTATAGCCGCAATACAAGCTTTTATTGACGTACCAATGTCTGGTCTTGTAATATTACTTGTTGGCTTAGTTTATGGCTTCATGAATCCTATTGCTGATATTCAAGAAAGAACAGTGTATCTCCTAGTTGCCTTTGCAGCCCCCACAGTAGCTGACAGTCTAGATTTAATACCTGTAGCTGGTACATACGTTAATGCAATCATTGACGGAATAGCACTTGGTGCGGGAGGCATTTGGATAGCGAACTTCTGCTTAAGTATATTCAACAGAATTAAACCGTAAAATAAATAAATCTAATGTATGATTAGTTTGTTTTTATTTCCCACCAGACAGCAGTGACTATCTGGTGGGAAATTGGGAATAATCTAAAGTATTATTTTAATATAGAGGGAAAATTATGAATAGAAACGAACTTATTGCGAGCGTGGCTGGATCAGCCGGAATTTCAAAAGCAGATGCAACCCGCGCTATTGATAGTGTTTTAGATACTATCTCAAACACTTTGGCAGCAGGCGAAGAGGTTCGCTTGATTGGGTTTGGTACGTTCGGCGTAGCCAATAGAGCCGCATCGGTCGGTCGTAACCCGCGCACTGGAGAAGCAATACAGATTGCTGCTGCTACGCGACCTAAATTTAAGGCTGGCAAAGCTTTAAAAGATGCAGTGAACAAATAATTCTATACCAACTAATGGCGGCGAAATGAGGAGTATCTCGTTTGCCGCTTTTTTGAATGTCTGCTTTCGGCGGTGATCTCAACTGGTCGATGCAACACATTGGTTAAATCTATATGCTGGGGTTCTGAAGTCCAGCGTTTTTCTTGGTCTTTCGTTTAATTGACGTGCCACCCTGTTAAGTTGTGCCTGCGAGTGTACTGATAAATCTGTTCCTTTAGGAAAATATTGTCTCAGCAGGCGATTGGTGTTTTCGTTGGAGCCACGCTGCCAAGGGCTTCTCGGGTCGCAGAAATAAACATCAATATTCGTTGCCAGACTAAAGCGTTTGTGATCAGCAAGTTCCTTGCCCCGATCCCATGTCAGCGACTTGTATAGCTCACGAGGCAGTTTCTTTGATTGCTTGATCAGGGCTGTGACGACGCTCTCAGTGTCTTTATTCTTTACCTTGACCAGCATTACATATCTTGTCTGGCGCTCAACCAGTGTCGCCATGTAACTGTTTTTAGAGCCGGCAATCAAATCACCTTCCCAATGGCCTGGTACAGCGCGGTCTTCCACGGAGGCAGGGCGTTCACTGATCGAGACCGCATCTTTTATCTTGCCAAGACCGCTCTTTTTCAGGGTAGCATGTTTTGATCTTCGGATGGTGCGCTTCGTCCTAAGGTGCTGAAGCAGCTCCTTTTTCAAGACACCGCGCGCCTGAACAAATAAGCTTCTGTATATGATTTCGTGTGACACTTGATGTTGCTCTTCCTGTGGATATTCCCGTCTTAGCCATCCGGCGATCTGCTGCGGTGACCAATGTTCTTTAAGCTTCTTTGCAACATTAAGCCTTAAAGTACGGCTGCGCGCAAGCTTACAGAGCTTGGGTCGACATGACCTGTTCCATGCTGCTTGATCTGCGGATGTTGCTCTATAGCGTTTATAACCTTCATTGCGCTTAATCTCACGACTTATGGTCGAAGGGGAGCGATCTAGTCTGGATGCTATAGTGCGGATCGAT
>JABJKT010000035.1 GCA_018660225.1 Kordiimonadaceae bacterium | reverse complement strand
GGCTATAAAATTTCCGGTTGGAGCCGTTCTGAGAAACAGCTAGACGGCATTAAAAGTTATTACGGTGATGATCAACTAAAATCATCCGTGGCAGATGCGGATTTTATAGTTTGTCTTCTGCCCCTTACTGCGGCGACCAAACATATATTAAATAGCGATCTGTTTTCCGCTATGAAAAAAGGTAGCTATCTTATTAATGTCGGTCGCGGCGACCATTTAAATGAAAATGATCTGATGGACGCGCTTTATAGTGAACAATTATCCGGCGCCATGCTTGATGTGTTTAGTGTGGAGCCAATGCCGGAGGATCATCCATTCTGGCACCATCCAAAAATTCATGTGACGCCCCATATTTCCAGTCCAACCGATAAGGCAAGACTAGCGAAGTCAATACTGGATAATTATAACCGCATGAAGCGCGGCGAACCGCTACTTAATCAGGTTGATCCAAAAAAATCATACTAGGCTGATTAAGCATTGCATCACTGGGCGCGAGGTGTTAGTTTCCGCCAAATTTAATTGTTAGCTCTTTTACATAGGTGAAACCATGAAAATACCCGGTAATACGATCCGTCCCGGTAATGTTGTTGAACATCAGGGAAGCATTTGGGCCGCAGTGAAAATCTCTCATACCCAACCCGGTAAAGGTGGTGCCTATTTACAAGTTGAGCTTAAAAATCTGCTTGATGGCCGTAAACTGAATGAACGTTTTCGCTCTTCCGAAAAGGTCGAAAAAGTCCGCCTAGAGCAAAAGAACAACACGTTTCTATTTGAAGCCGACGGAATGTATACTTTCATGGATGCTGAAACTTATGAGCAAATTGAAATTTCCGGCGAATTTCTTGGTGATAAGGCTGCCTTCCTGCAAGACGGAATGGAAGTCGTTGTTGAAAGCTATGAAGATACCCCGATCGGTGTTGAGTTACCACAAACCGTTGAGCTAATAGTGGTTGAAACCGAACCCGTAGTTAAAGGCCAAACACAGAAATCATCCGCCAAACCAGCGACATGCGATAATGGTGTCAGGGTTATGGTACCCACATTTATAAATCAAGATGACAAGATCAAGGTTTATACCGAAGACGGCACATATGCCGAGCGCGCGAAGTAATAGGAATTTATCATGGCTCTTCAATCAGCCCTCATTAATGTAATCGAAAAAGCCGTCAAAAAAGCGTCCATCAAGCTTGCCCGCGATTTTAACGAAGTAGAACATCTGCAAGTTTCCCGTAAGGGCCCGGCCGATTTCGTATCCCGCGCCGACATCAGAACCGAACGCATTCTCGTCGAAGAATTAAAAGAAGCCCGTCCACTATTTGGATTTATCTTAGAAGAAGGTGAAGATATTCCGCCTCAGGACGGTAGTAATAGCGTCTGGATCATTGATCCCATAGACGGCACAACAAATTTTCTTCATAGCATCCCTCATTTCGCTATTTCTATCGCTCTTGAGCAGGGCGGGGAAATTACAGCAGCGGTTATATATAACCCGATAACTGACGAGTTCTTCTGGGCCGAAAAAGGCCGTGGCGCATTCATTGGTAACCGCCGTCTTACCGTATCATCCCGTAAAAACCTGAACGAATGTGTGCTGGCAACGGGTATCCCGTTCCACGCTAGACCACACCAGGAAACATTCATCACTAATCTTGAACATCTTATGGGTGAAGTGGCTGGTGTTCGTCGATTTGGCTCCGCCGCGCTTGATCTAGCCTATGTTGCTGCCGGTCGTTATGACGGCTTTTGGGAAGAGGGGCTGTCATCATGGGACATTGCCGCCGGTATTTTAATCGTCCGTGAAGCACGCGGAATGGTCAGTGAATTCGATGGACGTGGAAAAATGTTGCAAACGGGTCAAATACTTGCCACTAATGGTTCTATTCATGGTACAGTAACCAGATTATTATCCAGCGCCAGAAAGGCTCACAAACAAAAGCAGAAATAATGAAACAAAATACTTTAACAAATCTGGCTATTACTTCTGCACTTTGGCTGACTTTGTTACCGACTGTTTCTCATGCTCAAGCCTCCGTGGAATTACCTGATACCAGCCAGCAGGCGCAAATATTTTTAAATGCTGGCGCCTTAACGTCTATAGAACCGCTCTATATAAATTTCCATCCGCAACAAATCACGCTAGAAGAAGAAAACCTTAAAATCATTAGTAAATGGATCGAAAAGGTTAAAAAATCTAACGTGCCGATCCATGTATACAGTTATGCCACCCCACCCATGGCAAGACGTGACATGACCGAAAAATCAGCCCAGCATATGGCGATGAGAAAAGCCTTTAACCGAGCACTAGATGCTAAGAATGCCTTGCAAAACGGCGGTATATCAGAAAAACTGATCGCTCTTCATGCAATAGGCGCCATTAATGATAACCCATCTGATCAACTGCGCATTACGATCCGAAATAACTAATTTCACTAAGAAAACAAATTCCCGCCTTATTATTGCCAACTAATTCTTAGACTCTCTTGCTCATTGTTGATAATATCGCAAAAAAGTGTGTGTATCATAAAAAATATATTAAAAATAAGGGACTATGCGTTAAATCACATTGAGCGCATGAAGCCGAGGAGCATGAAATAAATGATCAGACCACAAAAATATCTCAATAGGACCATCTTTTTTCTTATTGGCGTCATTATTGTCTGTGCCGTACTTTTCCCCACTATGGAGGCGGCGTTTGCTGCTAATCCTGGGCTTAATGGCTTAATTGCTCTCGTGCTGGTATCGGGTATTTTTATTTCCATGCGCCAAACTTATATGCTGATCCCGTCTGTGGACTGGTTGGAAGAATTCAAGAAAGACGAAACTAGTGAAGCCGCACCAGAAGCACCAGCGCTGCTTGGTGCCATGGCAACTATGATGGAAGAACAAAAGGACCGTAAAATGTCCCTTTCCACCATGTCGATGCGTACCCTGCTTGATGGTATCGCCGCACGGATGGATGAAGGCCGCGAAATAACACGTTATATTATTGGTCTTCTTATATTCCTTGGTCTACTGGGTACTTTCTGGGGGCTGCTTGGTACTATTGGCTCAATTGGTGCCACTATTGACAGTCTTCAGGTTGGTAGTGGTGATGCCTCATTAATGTTTGAAGATTTAAAAGAAGGGCTTGCCGCCCCGCTCGCCGGAATGGGTACAGCGTTTAGCTCATCATTATTTGGTCTGGCTGGCTCCGTAATTCTCGGCTTTATCGATCTTCAATCCGGGCAGGCGCAGGGTCGCTTCTTTAATCATCTGGAAGATTGGCTTTCTGGTATCACAAAACTTTCAAGCGGCAGTAATATTGCCCTTGAAGCAGGGGACGCTTCGGTTCCCGCTTATGTCAGTGCATTACTTGAACAGTCCGCCGACAGCCTTGATAGTCTACATAAGGTGATTTCCAGAAGTGAAGAGAATAAATCGGATATTAATCATGCCATCACCAATTTATCATCGCAGCTTTCCGGGCTGGTTGATCATCAGGTTGAAATGCGTTCAGTGATGAAACAAATGGTCAGCGTTCTCGCCGCGAGTAAAGATAGCGGCTCTGAGGCCAGTGCGACGCATCTTCGCAGCATTGATATTCAGCTTAAAGCGTTAACTGATGAAACCATTAAAGGTCAGGATAAATTTGCCTCAAGCCTGCATTCAGAAATAAGATTGCTTGCCAGAACCCTTGGTGCGATGGTTGATGGATCAGCGCCAGCAGCACCAGCTCCTGCGGCTGAACGAAAAGCTGCCCCGGCCGCAAAACCGATTACAAAAGTGGAACCCGCAGCGCCAAAAAAAGCGGGCGATGAGGGCGATTATGAAATGCCGGAAGCTAAATCTAAATCCGGTAAAAAGCCTGCTCTTACGGCTAAAAGGGATAATTAATGGCGCTGCTTCGCACCCAAAGGCGACCAGGAAGTGCCGATAATAATACCTGGCCCGGATTTGTTGATGCCCTAAGCACGTTGCTTTTGGTGATTATTTTCCTGCTATCAATTTTTATGTTAGCGCAGTTCTTCCTTGGTCAGGCGTTATCCGGACGTGATGAAGCGCTTGAAAAGCTTAATGAACAAGTGCTTGAACTTGGTGACCTTCTTAGCCTTCAAAGGCAGGCCAATGACGATCTACGGTCAAATGTGAGCCAATTATCAGCATCATTGCAAGTTGCCGATGGATCACGCGAAGAGTTACAAAGACGTATATTAGAGCTCGAAGCCGATATTGCCGACGCCGAAGGAATATCAGGCCGGGTTACCCGCTCAAATTCTGAACAGCAAGAAACCATTGCCGAGCTTCAAAATCGCTATAATGTGGCGATGGAAAGTCTTGGAAAAGAACGGCAACTATCCAAAACGGCGCAAGACGCCGTTGATGTTCTTAATGGACAGCTAGCAAGCTTGCGCCAACAGCTTGCCGCACTCAGTCAGGCGCTTGAAGTATCAGAAGCCAAAGACGAAGAACAACAAGCTGTAATCTCAAACCTTGGTGAACGTCTCAACGCGGCTCTTGCTTCAAAAGTATCTGAACTTAATCAATTCCGTTCGGAATTTTTCGGCAAATTAAGACAAGCCCTTGGTGATCGCTCCGATATTCGCATACAGGGCGACCGGTTTATCTTTCAGTCAGAAGTATTATTTGGTTCCGGCTCAGCCACACTAGGTTCAGGAGGGCAGGACGAAATGGCCAAACTAGCTGAAACTCTAACCAGCATCATGTCAACAATCCCTGATGATGTGGACTGGATTTTGCGCGTTGACGGTCATACGGACGTATTACCGATCAGAACGGCTCAATTTCCGTCAAACTGGGATCTTTCAACCTCGCGCGCTCTTTCGGTGGTTAAATACCTGATCAGTCAGGGCATCCCGGCAGAACGCTTAGCTGCCACAGGCTTCGGCCAATTCCACCCCCTAGACCCCGCCGATAATCAGGACGCTTACCGAAGAAATCGCCGGATTGAGATGAGACTGGATCAGAAGTGATATTCTGAATATTTGACACGCCTTCATTTTCCTATCATTATATTTTCTGTAAAAACAAAATATCAAACGGGAGAATATAAATGACCAAAAAAATGAACAGAAGAGAAGTGCTTGCTACGGCGGCGACGGTTGCTGCCGCTTCAACGGTAGCGACTAAGGCATTCGGCCAGGCACCGGCAGTTATGAGCGGACATCGCCAACTTGTTGTGGGGGCGCATAACGGAAACAGGCTTAAAAATGAAAATGGTGAAACCGGGGTCGAGATCGCTTTTCGCATGATGAGTGAGGGGGCAGACGTGCTTGATGCGACTATCGCCTGTAATAATCTTCCTGAAAATTCAATTGAAGACAGCTCAGTTGGTTACGGCGGCCTTCCTGATGCAAATGGTGATGTAACACTTGATGCGTGTTGTATGCACGGACCACTTAAGCGTGCTGGCGGTGTTGCCTTTATCCAAGGGGTTCGCGCGCCAAGTCATGTTGCCAAAGATGTGATGATGAAAACAAACCATCATTTACTCGCCGGGCAAGGGGCAACAGATTTCGCCCGTGCTAATGGTCATAAAATTGAAGGCGATCTTAATAGCGAACGATCTTTCAAACGTTATCTCGAATGGAAAGAGCGGGTTGAACGGGAAGGGGATAACCGTACTTTTGCCGAACTCGATCTTGATTTTATTGAGAAAAAAGGTTTCGAAGTTGCTTATCAGATGGCAAAAGAAGGCCGCATTGATATTGAACATATTCACGGCACAATTAATACAAACGCCATGAATATCAAAGGTGATATTTGCGGTAACACGACAACATCTGGCCGCAGTTTTAAAGTGCCAGGCCGTGTTGGTGATAGCCCGATCCTTGGCGCAGGACTTTATCTTGATAATGATGTGGGTGCGGCGGGTTCAACCGGCCTTGGTGAAATGAACCTTTATCATCTTTGCTCATACCTGATTGTTGAAAAAATGCGTGATGGAATGCATCCAAAAGATGCCGGAATGTATGCCCTTAACCGGGTTAAGGATATGGCGCTTCCTAATCCGGGATACCGTAATGAAAAAGGCGAAATTGCCTTTAACCTGCAATTTTATATCCTCAACAAACAAGGTCAGTATGCCGGTGTCGCCATGCGCGGCGGTGAAGGTCGCTTCTATTCCGTCTGTACCGACAACGGCGCCGAGCATGTATTGATGGATGCTATTTATACGGATAGTTAAGAGGGGAAAGAGGGGGGAGGTGTTATACCTCCTTCAACCTCGGCATCATTTCTGCGAAATTACACGGCGTAAATCTTATGTCGAGCTGTTCAGCGAATATATGTTTCCAGGCGTCTTTGCAGGCACCGGGGGAGCCGGGCACGGCGAACATGTACGTACCGTTTGCTACGCCGCCGGTGGCGCGGCTTTGCAGGGTGCTCGTGCCAATTAGCTTATAGGATATATGGCGGAATATTTCGCCGAAACCCTCTATTTCCTTGTCATAAAGCTGATGGAAAATTTCCGGTGTAATATCGCGGCCCGTTAGGCCGGTTCCACCAGTTGAAATAATCACTTGAATGTCATCATTTGCAATCCATTTTTTTAGCTGTGCTCTAAGGTCATCTTTTTCATCTTTAATGATGGCGCGGTCGGCGAGGGTGTGGCCCGCTTCCAGCAAGCGGTCAACAAGCACCTGACCAGAAATATCATTTTCCAGTGTTCGGCTGTCGGAAAGGGTGAGGATCGCTATATTTAGCGGAAGAAATTCTTTAGTCTGATCGATCGGCATATCGGGTGCCCTTATTGTCATTGTTATTATTTTTGGCTGATTGGCTTTCGTCTTGCGGCGTATAAATTGGCCAGCGACCGGACGCCACAAATTCGAGTGTCGGGATATCTTGCCCCATGCGCATTCTGTAAATCCACATGTTACTGAACACTCGTTCAATATAAATACGGGTTTCTCGTGCCGGGATACTTTCAATAAACAGCAGCGGATCATCTTGGAAATTGGTGCTTTTTACCCACTTCTGCATATTGCCGGGTCCGGCATTATAGGCGGTGAGAGATTTGAACATATTGCCATCAGCAAAATTTTCCAGCATGGTCTTCATATATTTCTGACCGAGATACATATTATAACGCGGGTCATCTAGCTTAATGCGTTGCAGGCGGCTGTTTTGGGACATATCACCCGCAGCACCCATCATAAGCTGCATCAGGCCCCGTGCGCCAACGCCGCTTTTAGCCCAGCTGTTAAAAGCACTTTCCTGACGGATCATGCCAAAAAGAAGCGCTTTATCAAGCGTATAGCCGCCATCCGGCGTGATATAGGGAATAGGGTACAGTGCACTATCAACGGCAGTGATACTTTTTTGATCTTCAATCCTGCCAATTCTTAACTGGGTCGCGGCAAGGCCGAGCTGTGATGCAAGCCCAAGTAATGAAGAATGTTGACTATCGCGAGTGCGGCTCCAAGCGGAATTAAGTTCCATATCGGCCAAGGTGTTTTCACCAACCTGTGCAAGCGCAATCGCCCGGTGTACTGATGAAAGGCCACTAAGCTCATTATAATCTGTTTGGGTAAATTCTGGTGCGGTCCAGTTTAAATCAAGCTCAAGTCCCAGCTGCTTTGCGGCGAGAATGCCGTAAAAAGTGCGTTTGAAGGATGCTGCCTTCTTGAGCAGTCGTGAGACCTGATCTGGTTGACGGCAATTTAAATATGCCCGCGCGGCCCAGAAACCACCTGCCGCCGCAGTCCAGTCACCAGCAACAGATGAATTGGCAACATGTTCAAAATGATCGGCTGAAACGGCGCAATCACCAAGCCGCCATGCAGCAAGCCCTGCTATCCAGTCACCCTGCGATACAAATTCCCGTGATCGCGACGCTAATCCGCCAAGGGCGAAAGCTTTTTCATCAAAATTGGTCAGATAATATTCATTGGCAATGCGTGAAAGATGGCTATCAATTTCAACATCGGTGAGAATACCTCTTTCAACAAAGGCCCAAAGGCGTTTTTCGGCCCGTGCTGCATTATGCTGTCGTAGATATCTGCTGATAACTCTGCCTAGTTCTGCCACATCGCGGCGTTCCTGCCTTTTTCTGAGCTGGGCTTCAGTGGGTGCGGCAGGTTTTGGTTTTTCGGCCTTGGCCTTTTCGATTTCTGCGCGTGATGGTGGTGTCGGTTTCTCGGCTGGAAAAGAATATGAAGACGTGTTCATCACTTGCATCATGCCGCCGGTGCGACCATTATTCTTGCTTACTCCCAGATCATAGATGCGCTGGGCACCGGGCAGGTCACCATAATCTTCCATCCAGTCTTTAAGTTCACTGAATTTCGATGTATAGGCCGTTGCATGCATATATCGCTGATAATAAACATGGCCCATCAAGATGGGGTTAGCGATTTTCTTTATTGCGCTATCGGCCTGTTTCCAGCGACCACGGTTTTGTTCATAAAAAACATTGCGGTATGCTTCCACGTCATCAGCCGTAAGCGGTGAAAGATTTAGTTGATCAAGTGAAGTATTTTGTGCAGCCGCACCGCTAAAGCTGATACAGGCAAAAAGGATGAGGATTTTTTTTATCATTTTGATAAATCCTCCAGTTTTTCCTTGATCGTCAGCAGATCATGCCAGGTCTGTTTTTTATAATGAGGTTGTTTGATCAGATAAGCCGGATGAAAAATAGCCATCA
The DNA here is from genome assembly GCA_018660225.1 of Kordiimonadaceae bacterium. Lineage (GTDB taxonomy): Bacteria > Pseudomonadota > Alphaproteobacteria > Sphingomonadales > Emcibacteraceae > Pseudemcibacter. The sequence continues at coordinate 3,990 of JABJKT010000035.1, read as the reverse complement.
TCGGAACCTGCTTGTCGGCAAGCGTATAATCATTCCATTTGCCGCGAAGCTTTGTAATGCCTGTCTCGACATTAAGCACGGTACTCGCGGACGTTCCGCCAATAAGTATAATCATTTTCGGATTAAACAGTTCAATATGTCGCTTTAGGAACGGTAGACATAGTTCACATTCCGCGTCCGTTGGCTTGCGGTTTCCCGGTGGGCGCCAAGGCAGTAAATTTGTTATATAAAAATCCGTCTCACGGCTCATATTAATAGCACCAAACATTCGGTCGAGCAGTTGACCGGACTGACTGATAAAAGGCTTGCCAATTTTATCTTCTTCTGCACCGGGCGCTTCACCGATTAACATGATATCGCTCTGTGCATTTCCATCTGAAAATACCGTGTTTGAAGCGGTTTTTTTAAGACTACATCCATCATAAGCGAGAATCGCCTCATTTAACTGTTCAAGTGAAGAGCATTCTGCTGCGATTTTTTCAGCACTATCAATAAGCTCTTTTTGTGATGCTAGTGGGGTCGTTTTAGCGGGTCTGGAAGCCGGCTGTTCCTGAGGTGAAGAAGCCGTCTTAACTTGTTGTTTTATAGGCGAATTATTTGTTTGCTCGAACCAGTTTATCGGCGTCTCTGAAATGGTTTCATCAACACCACATTCAACATACCATTTAAGCATGTTAACAGGGTCAAGATCTGGTTCTGCGCTACTCTTCATATTCATAAGTTAATTATATATCAGACAAATTAAAATTTTAATTACATTATTTATAGTTTTGTGTTTTTTTAAAGATGTAATTGAGGCGAATTTAGGGTATTAAATTTATATGTCAGCACATTCATCAAAAAAAGTCATCTTCGCGGCGCTTATTGGTAACTTTCTAATATTCATCACCAAAATGGGGGCGGCGCTTTATACCAACTCATCAGCAATGTTTTCGGAAGCGGTTCACAGTATTGTTGATTGCGGTAATCAGGTGCTACTGCTTTACGGTATAAAAAAAGCATCACAAACCGCCGACCATGACCATCCGTTCGGTTACGGCAAAGAGCTCTATTTCTGGAGCTTCGTTGTTGCCATGCTGATCTTTGCGGTAGGGGCCGGAGTATCGCTTTATGAAGGCTTTCATAAAATATTTGAACCGGCCGTGGTGACTAGTATCCATATCAACTATATTATTCTCAGTGTGGCGATCCTTTTTGAAGCTTACCCGTGGAAAATGGCTTATGAAGAATTTAACGCGCGCCGCGGTGATAAAACTATGGCAGAAGCGGTTCATGATAGTAAAGATCCCAGCCTTTTTGCTATCTTGTTCGAAGATACGGCAGCACTACTTGGTCTGGCCGTGGCTCTTGTTGGTCTGTTCATCGGTGATTATTTCGACATTCCTGAAGCAGACGGTATTGCTTCCGTTTGTATCGGGCTCATTCTGGCTTCAACGGCTACCTTGCTTGCCTTCGAATGTAAAAGCCTACTGATCGGTGAAGCGGCCGACCCGGAAGTGGTTAAAAGCATCAGCGAGCTCTTTAACGGTCATCCCCATGTAGACAATGTAAATGAAGTGCTGACCATGCATATGGGCCCGGATGATGTTCTGCTAAATCTAAGCCTGGATTTTAAAAATAGCATCACGGCTGGTGATATTGAAAGTGTCGTTTCCGAGTTCGAACAAAAAATCAAACAAATGCACCCAGAAATAAAACGCGTCTTCATAGAAGCCCAAAGCCGCCAAGACCATATGCTGAACCAGAGTTTGGAGTAGGGGCTACTCTTTCATTTTAGGTATTTTCTTAATCAACCCTAGGCGCTTTACCACATCATTGCTGCGCGTTTGCGGATACACATAAGGCGAGCAATAATGAGATGAAAATATATTTCACTCTTTAATGTCTTCTGGTGGTGTTTCTTTCTTCAGGTTTACTGCTGCAAGGAACCTTTGCCACGGGAAATGCTCGCCCGGGTCCATTTTGCGGTCGACAAGAATAGTCTGGTCATTATCAGACGGGATTTTTCTGATATCTAAATCTTCATGGCCCTGGGTGTAGTTAATCGAAGAATATCTGTTTTTTAGCTCATTGACCAATATGATCAGCGCTTCAATCTGTGCCTCCGGGTAGGATTCCTGCATAACCTGATGATCAGAATGATACCAGTTTGGATATCTCCCGCGGTTGACCAGTTCGATGCTAAGGGTTTTGCTGTTCCAGCCTGATGTATGATTGGCGATGCGGTTATCGGGGACATATTGTTCAATAGTGCCGTCACGGTCGATATAATAATGGCCGGATGCACCGGTCTCATTATCATAAAGCACCCGTTCGCCGTATTCACGCGCTTCGACCATATCGGTAAGTTCGGTCGCGTGAATAACAACCATATTAAGCTCACTAGTGGAGCGTGCGTTTAATTTTAACCAGTAAGGAAGTTTGTTATCGGTAACGTCAATTGGATCATCAAACCCGAGCCAGCCGCAACTGCTTAGCATGACAATGAATGTAAGTGTGATTAGTTTTTTCATATTAACCCCAGAGCTCCTTTGTTGGTTGGCTGACAATGCCGCCATCTGCGTATGTTAAGGCATGTTCAACGTCTTTGGTTAAAAAAAGCGGCCCATCAAGATCAATAAAGTCACAATATTGCCCGACTACATAGCTTGGTGCCATCGAAAGTGACGATCCGGTCATGTTGCCAACCATCAGGCCTTTGCCGTCACGCTTGGCATATTGGGTAATTTTAAGGGCGTCCGTCAGCCCGCCGCATTTATCAAGTTTTATATTGATAATATCATATCGTTTTGCGGCAACATCATATTCACTGCTATCAAGGCAGCTTTCATCAGCGCCAAGGGGAACTTCGGATTTGTATCCTTCAAGCTCGGCGTCGTCGCCGCGGGCAAGGGGCTGTTCTATCATAGCAAGGCCAAGTCTTTTGCAGTGCGGTGTATATTCCTTAAGCTCAGCGAAAGTCCAACCCTGATTTACATCGGTTATTAGTGTCGCATCGGGGCGTGCTTCGCGAATAGCTTCAAGCCGTTCTATCGGTGCATCAGCAGAGAGTTTGATTTTAAGATTTGGGTACTTGGCGTAAAAAAGCGCCTTTTTAGCCATATTTTCCGGTGTTTCGATACTGACCGTTGCTACTGTGGAAAGTGGTTTTGGTGAAATGTTCAGGATATCAAATACTGAACGACCTTCTATTTTGCATCTAAGGTCCCAAAAGGCACAATCAATGGCATTAAGCGCCCCGCCGCGCGGTAGAAGCTCATTAACTTCCACTTGGGTGATACTGTCATTAATTACTTTTTCAAGGTCGGCTGTCATGCTCGCAGGCGTTTCATCTTCATAATAGATGCCAGTCGCTTCACCGCGGCCAATGAGGCCGTCTTTTTCTAATGTGACCATAATCGCATCGGCATCCGTAAAGGTATAACCAGTGATGACAAAAGGTTCTTTTAGAGGAAATGCGCGTGTTTCAATTTTAATATTCATGAAAATACCCAATTAAATTATTAACTGGAATGAGATAATCATATTGAGTAGGGTTTGTACAGGGTAAAAATGAGGGTAAATATGACAGAAAAATTTGAAACTCATTCAAAAATAATATGTCCCAAATGCGGTCATGAGCAAGTCGAACAAATGCCGACAAACGCCTGTCAGTTTTTTTATGACTGCAAGGGATGCGGCGAGCTATTAAAACCGCTTAAAGTGGATTGCTGCGTATATTGCTCATACGGTACCGTTGCCTGCCCACCAATTCAGCTGGGTAACAGCTGCTGTGATTAATCATATAAAGGAATAAAATATGCCGTTGATACCAGCTGATAATGATTTTGCCATGTGGGCGGTTATGCTTTTGATGATGGCTATTGTATTCCGCCTTGAAAAAACCTCGCTGGGGCAAAAAATATCCGGCACGATAATGATTATAACTTTTGGTGCAATTCTAGCAAATTTTAATATTATATCGCCCAGCAATGCTGTTTTTGACAGTAT
>JABJKT010000034.1 GCA_018660225.1 Kordiimonadaceae bacterium | reverse complement strand
TAAGTCAGGACAAGCTGGTAAACAGCATGGAATGATCAAACGTTCAAACAAAACACTTCGCAATCAACGCGGCACCACAATTCTATGTGATGCAGATGCGCGTATTGTGAAGAAATTTATGCCTTACGGTTAATGGAGCAATAAACAATGGCACACGTAAAACGGGGCGTCACAACGCACGCCCGTCACAAAAAAGTTCTCAAAGCCGCTAAAGGTTACCGCGGTCGTCGTAAATCCACTATTCGCGTAGCGATGCAGGCTGTTGAAAAAGCAGGCCAGTATGCTTACCGTGACCGCAAGGTACGTAAGCGTCAGTTTCGCGCTCTGTGGATTCAGCGTATTAACGCAGCGGCCCGTATAGAAGGACTAACATATTCACGATTTATGAACGGCCTCAAAATTGCAGGCATCGAACTTGACCGTAAAGTTCTGGCTGATTTAGCCGTTCGTGAACCAGAAGCCTTTAAGTCAATTGCAGAGCAAGCTAAAGCTGCAATCGCTTAACTCTCTTCTTTAGAGTTCAAAAAAAAATCAAGTTTAAGGAGCCTGCCGCTTGGCAGTGGGCTCCTTTTTCTTTATGTATAGATTATAATTATTTGATTTAAAAATTTTGGGTAGAAATTAATGCAAGACCTCCAGACACTGGAAAGTGAAATAGCAGCGAATATCAAGGCCGCAACAGACCTTGAGCAACTCGAAGTGATCCGTATCGCCGAGCTTGGCAAAAAAGGCCGTGTGAGCCTGCTTATGCGTGAGCTAGGCAAAATGAGCCCCGATGAGAAGAAAGAATTCGGACCCAAGTTAAATCAACTAAAAAATAGTCTTAATGATGCCGTGCAGGACCGTAAAAATTCACTGGAAGAAGAAGTTCTCAATATAAAACTTAAATCAGAAAGTGTTGATATAAGTCTTTCCGTCGTAACAAAGGGCCAGGGCAGCATCCACCCCATCAGTCAAGTGATGGACGAAGTCACAGAAATTTTCACTGAAATGGGTTATTCCGTCGCCGAAGGGCCGGAAATAGAAGAAGATTTTTATAACTTTACCGCCCTTAATATTCCTGAAGAGCATCCAGCAAGACAAATGCATGATACTTTTTATTTCCCCGAAGATGAGGACGGGAAGCGCAAAGTGCTTAGAACCCACACATCACCTGTGCAAATTCGCACCATGATGGACGGTGAACCACCCTACCGTATTATTGCCCCGGGCAGAACATACCGAAATGACAGCGACGCGACACACACGCCGATGTTCCATCAGGTAGAAGCACTGGTTATCGATAAAGACATTCATATGGGCCACTTAAAATGGTGCATTGAAGAATTTTGCCGCAAGTTTTTTGAAATTGACAATGTAAAAATCAGATTTAGACCCAGTTATTTCCCCTTCACGGAACCATCCGCTGAGGTGGATATTGGATGCTCGTTTAAAGACGGCGAAGTGCTGATCGGTGAAGGTGATGACTGGCTCGAAATTATGGGTTGCGGCATGGTCAACGAACGGGTGCTTGAAAATGTAAATATTGACCCGTCCGAATATCAAGGTTTTGCCTTTGGCATGGGCCTTGACCGTATTGCAATGCTCAAGTGGGGCATTCCTGATCTAAGAGATTTCTTTGCTGCCGACCTTCGCTGGCTTAAACATTATGGATTTCAGGCGCTCGACATTCCTTCGCTGAGCACAAGATCCTCCAGTATCAAAGGGAGTAAATAATATGAAATTTACCCTATCCTGGCTCAAAACCTATCTTGATACTGACGCAGATCTAAACACAATTTCCGAAACTTTAACGGCAATTGGTCTTGAGGTTGAAGAAATTAACGACCCGACGGAAAGTTTAAAACCATTTGTTATTGGTAAAATTGAAAAAGCCGTTAGGCATCCGGATGCTGATAAGTTACGGGTCTGTACCGTTAATAATGGCACCGAAACCGTTCAAGTGGTTTGCGGCGCGCCAAACGCGGTAACCGGTCTTGTTGGTGCCTTTGCCCCGAGTGGCTGCACGATCCCGACAAATGGCCTTAAACTGAAGCCAACAGTTATTCGCGGTGTCGAATCAAATGGTATGATGTGTTCTGAACGCGAACTAGGCCTCGGCGATGATCATGACGGCATTATTGATCTGCCAAAAGATGCCCCAGTAGGCTCAAGTTTTGCTGAATATGCCGGCCTTAATGATCCAACCATTGAAATAGCCATCACGCCAAACCATCAGGATGCGCTCGGTGTTTACGGTATTGCCCGTGACCTTGCGGCAGCGGGCATAGGAACGCTTAAGAAAGCGGATATATCCAAAGTTAAAGGATCGTTCGTTAGCCCCATTCAGGTGGAAATTGAAAATCTTGACGCCTGTCCGGTTTTTGCCGGAAGATATATTCGCGGTGTTAAAAATGGTCCTAGCCCCGAATGGATGCAGCGCAGACTAATATCACTAGGAATGAAGCCCATATCAGCGCTAGTTGATATCACAAACTTCATGACCCATGATTATGGCCGCCCGCTTCACGTATTTGATGCTGATAACATAAGCGGAAACCTGACCGTACGTCTTTCCAAGGCAGGTGAAAATCTGCTAACACTGGATGAAAAAGAACATGTCTTTGATGATGAAGTATGCGTTATTTCTGATGATAAGAGCATAAATTCCATTGGTGGTGTAATGGGCGGCATGGGAAGTGGTACATACGAAACCACAACAAATGTATTTCTTGAATGTGCATGGTTTGATCCGATCCGTACCGCAATGACTGGAAGAAAGCATAGCATAGAAAGTGATGCCCGCTACCGGTTTGAACGCGGCGTTGATCCGGCCACTGTATTAGACGGCATTGAAATTGCTACCCGGCTTATCCTTGAAATGTGCGGCGGGGAAGCGAGTGAAGTAACCCTTAGCGGTGACGTTCCCGATATCAGCAAAACAATTACCATGCGCCCTGAGCGGGTCCGTGAACTTGGCGGCGTTGATATCGAAAAAACAGAAATCATCAATATTCTCGAAAAACTTGGATTTGACGTAACGGATAACGGCGCGACCCTTGAAGTAACGACCCCGTCATGGCGCTGCGACGTTGACCGGGAACCTGATTTGGTTGAAGAAGTGCTGCGTATACATGGTTACGATAAAATCATTGTCGAGCCGCTCCCCCTTTCTAGCCGTGATATCGTTACCGGTCTAAATGCAGGGCAAAAACGCATCCGTATGGCCAAGCGCTCCGCTGCTTCTCAGGGCCTTCGGGAAGTAATTACATGGTCTTTTATGCCAAGCGAACATGCCGGACTTTTTGGTGACTTCTCACCTGGTCTAGTGCTTGATAACCCTGTTAGTTCCGATCTTGATGCTATGCGGCCAAACCTGTTGCCTAATCTTATATCAGCGGCCGGGCGTAACAATGATCGCGGCATAAAAAATGTTGCTATCTTTGAAGCTGGAAACCAATTTACCGATCCGACACCGGACGGACAATCTTATACACTTGCCGGGATAAGACGTGGTCAAAATCATGACCGCCACTGGCAAGGAAATCCTGATGATGTGAATGTCTATGATGCCAAGGCCGATGCTATGGCAGTTCTCGCGTCTATCGGTGTAAAGGCAGAAAATGCACAAATCGTTGCTGAGGCACCCAATTGGTATCATCCGGGCCGCAGCGGGGTAATCCGCCTTGGGCCTAAGAATATATTAGCCTATTTTGGTGAAATTCATCCTAAAATCCTTAAAAGCCTTGATGTTAAAGGTCCGCTTGTTGGCTTTGAAATTATGCTCGCCAACATACCACTTCCCAGATCTAAATCAGGAAGTAGTCGCGGGGTGCTTAAAGCATCTGATTTTCAGGCAGTTGAACGGGATTTCGCTTTTGTTGTTGATAAGGATTTACCGGCTCAACAGATCATTAAAGTAATTGGAAGCGTTAATAAGAAGCTTATTGATAATATTTCCGTTTTTGATGTTTATCAGGGAGCAGGCATTGATGAAGATAAGAAATCATTAGCCGTTAACGTCAGGCTTCAGCCAATGGATAAAACCATGACAGACGAGGAAATAGATACTTTTTGCCAACAGGTAATTAGTACAGTTTCCGCTAAAACCGGAGGGAAACTGCGGTAGTTTGTCTATTAATTTTATTCAGACAGTCATTGTTCATTAACCATATATAAAGATGATCATTTTATAGTATCTCCATATTAAAATATGAGCGAGTACAATATTAAAATGTCAGGCAACGAAAATACCGTAAAAGTTCCCCTGAAATGGCGCATGAAAGCGTGGTGGGAAGGCTATGACCTTGATGATATCAGGGAACGGTTGGCACGCGGCGAAAATATTGATGAAGCCGACCTAGATAAAGCCCCAGAAGCTCCCGAAAAACAAGCCGATGCCCCCGAAGCAATGGAATGGGATGATAAACGACTTGAAACAACACAACTAATCTGGGGCGAAGGATATTGTGGCCCCGGCGGCTCTGAATATGTAACAAGCATGTCAAAACTGCTTGGAATGACATCAAAAATGAGCGTTGCAGTTATTGGCGCTGGCCTTGGCGGCCCGTCAAGGGTTCTCGCCAGCGAATTTGGTGCCTGGATAACCGGGTATGAGCAATCTGACGTTCTTGCGACAAAAGGCATGGCACTCTCCACCAAAGCCGGACTTGAAGGCAAAGCCCCCATTCAACATTTTAATCCTGCTGACGTAGACCCGTTTGAACGAACTTTTGACCGCGCATATTCCAAAGAGGCACTTTATACAGTTGAAGATAAGCCTAAACTTCTCGCTGACGTCTATGGTAAGTTAAAAGATGGCGGATTATTTCTCATTAATGATTATACGCTCAGCGGCGTAGATGCGCTGGCTAATTTGGATGTTCAGAAATGGTTACGTCAGGAACCAACCCAACCTTACCCTGTGCCAAATGACACAATGGAAAAACTTCTTACGGACTGTGGTTTTATGGTTCGTGTAAACGAAGATATTACAGATGCTTACGTCGAAATGATTGCCAGAAGCTGGTCCGGCGTCGACAAAGTGATAGAATCGCTCACCAAGCAGGACGATGACCATACCGAAACAATCCAGAGGCTTATCAAAGAAGCCGAATATTGGATGCTCCGTTCCAAAACAATGAAAGAAGGCCACGTTAAAGCATGGCGCTTCCTTGTCTATAAACCTTCTGAAGTAAAATAATCAAAACGCGGTCTTGTATGTTATGTAAGCCAGTGGTAAAAGCCCCTTCATGACTGACTTAGCACATATCAGAAATTTTTCTATCGTTGCCCATATTGACCATGGCAAATCAACTCTTGCCGACCGTATGATACAATTTTGCGGCGGGCTTAGCGACCGGGATATGAAGGAACAAGTGCTTGATAATATGGATATTGAACGCGAACGCGGCATAACCATTAAAGCGCAGACCGTCCGACTTGAATATAAAGCTAAAAACGGTGAAAATTATATCCTCAATTTAATGGATACACCGGGTCATGTGGACTTTGCTTATGAAGTAAGTCGCTGTCTTTATGCCTGTGAAGGATCCATTCTTGTGGTTGATGCCAGTCAGGGTGTCGAGGCGCAGACACTAGCCAATGTTTATCAGGCGATCGATAATAACCATGAAATTGTCCCTGTGCTCAATAAAATTGATCTACCGGCCGCCGAGCCAGAGCAGGTCCGCGCACAAATAGAAGATGTGATAGGTATAGACGCATCGGGAGCAATCCTCGTATCGGCCAAAACAGGGGTCGGTATCAAAGAAATGATGGAAAGCATCGTTGAGATACTTCCGCCTCCTGAAGGTAACGCTGAGGACCCTTTAAAGGCGCTGCTAGTGGATAGTTGGTATGATACCTATCTCGGCGTTATGGTGCTTGTCCGCATCATTGACGGTACCCTTAAAAAAGGCATGCGCGTTAAAATGATGGCCGCAGAAACCGATTACCTGGTTGACCGGGTCGGCGTATTTAAGCCAACAGATACCCTTGTTGATGAACTTGGCCCCGGCGAAGTTGGTTTTTTCACTGCATCCATCAAAGAAGTATCGCAAACCCACGTTGGTGATACGGTTACTGAATTTAAAAATGAAACCCCAGAAGCCCTTCCCGGTTTCAAGCCGGTTCAAAGTGTAGTGTTCTGCGGACTTTTCCCCGCGGATGCGGCCGATTTTGAAGTGCTGCGCGAAAGCATGCATAAACTACGCCTTAATGATGCCAGCTTTGAATTTGAAACCGAAACCTCCACCGCCCTTGGTTACGGTTTTCGCTGCGGCTTCCTTGGTATGCTCCATCTTGAAATTATTCAGGAACGCCTTATGCGCGAATTTGATCTGGATATTATTTCCACCTCGCCAAGTGTGATCTATAAAATTCACCTCAATAAAGGCACCATTCAGGAAATTCATAACCCGGCCGATATGCCGGACGCCGTTTATATCGACCATATGGAAGAACCATGGATTAAAGCAACCATTCTGGTTCCCGATGATTATTTAGGTTCCGTACTTACACTATGTCAGGAAAAACGCGGCGAGCAGATTGATCTGACCTACGCTGGAAACAGAGCCATGGTGGTTTACCGTCTGCCTCTTAATGAGGTAGTTTATGATTTTTACGATAAGTTAAAATCTTTATCACGTGGTTATGCCAGCTTTGATTATCAGATGGATGGTTATCAAGAGGGTGATCTAGTCAAACTTTCAATTCTGGTTAATAGCGAACCTGTCGATGCGCTAAGCATGATGGTTCACCGTTCACAGTCTGAATTTCGCGGCCGCGCTCTGTGCGAACGGCTAAAAGATTTGATCCCGCGCCAACTGTTTAAAATTCCAATTCAAGCGGCTATTGGTGGAAAAGTCATCGCCCGCGAAACCATTAGCGGCATGCGTAAAGACGTGACGGCCAAATGTTACGGCGGGGACGTGAGCCGTAAACGCAAACTGCTCGACAAGCAGAAAAAGGGTAAGAAGAAGATGCGCCTTTACGGTAAGGTTGAAATCCCTCACTCAGCCTTTATCGCCGCCCTTAAAATGGGTGATGATAAGTAATTTTACCGGTCTGTGCGTATAAATTTACACATTTTTGCCTCGTCTTTATCAGGATGCTCATAAAGCCCTTCACAAAATTCAAACATCTCTGAATTCACCTCTAGTGAAAAAGTCTCGCCTTTTTCTTTATTACGCGTCTGCACTCGTTTCCAGCGTATAGCTTTATCTGCTTCTATAAGATGGGTTTCTATTTGAAAATTCTGAGCTTTGGCCAGATCATAAAATTTCTGTCTGTGCTCTCTTTGCAATAGCCCTAAATCAAGTATCGCGGGAATATCCAGTTTTAATAATTTTTCTGCCATAGACCAAATTTGACGCTCAATGCGACCGATTCTCTCCATCGCCCACTCATATTCAATCTCACCGACCTGATCCGCTGAAAAAAGCGTGCTCATCCATTCATCTATCGAAAAGCGAATAGCGCCGATGGACGTTTCAAGCTCGCGGGCATAGGTGGATTTCCCAGCTCCTACCAAACCTGATATTAGAATTATTTTAGCCATAATTTCCTCTGAATAAATAAATGGGCACAAAAAAACCCGACTGACAAAATCAACCGGGTTTTAATAATTCGATATAAATATCTTATTAAAAACTATCGTTTGGCTCAAGAATTTGACGTCCGCGGTATTTACCTGTGCTCAGGTCAATATGGTGACGACGACGAAGTTCGCCGCTTTCTTGATCTTCCACATATGTGTCTGCACTCAGACTATCGTGGGACCGACGATTACCACGGCGATGTGGTGATATTTTCCTTTTTGGAACTGCCATATTCTTATCCTAATTTCTATAAGGACCAATCTGTTGCGGTCCTGAATCTCAAAAACAGTGTGTTATCGTTAAACTTGGGGTCAATGTCAAGCATTTCTTGATATAAAAAGCAGTATACACCCTAAGATCATAAATGTAAAAAATGCTGAAAAATTAGCAAGCGTTAAAAACACACCTTGATCTGCCCCGTTATCACTCTGTAAGTCAGGTAGAGCGGATGAAACAAAATCAATAACCTGCCCTAGTGTAATCCATCCTTCGCTGTTTTGCTCTAATATTCGCAGGCCCTCAGCACCAAAAACCATAATCATCAGGCAGATAAAAATATAACCTAACAGTTTTCCAATAATCATGATTTTCTCCAGTCTTTTTTCATAGCCTAACGCCAGTTTAAGACCATTGATAGCTGCAATTTTAAAAAACACTGTGATTTCACATCTCTTTACTTGCGTAAGCGCCAAAGAAGGTTATATTGCGCCTGCTAATCGTCACACAAGGAGAGGTGGCCGAGTGGTTTAAGGCGCACGCTTGGAAAGCGTGTAAAGCGCAAGCTTTCGAGGGTTCGAATCCCTTCCTCTCCTCCATTTATTTATCTTAACATATTAGAATATTGTATCCGCCAGTTAAAGACTTCGTTCAACGTAAGTGTTGGATAACGCGGTTGATCACTTTATATTTTCATTTTCACTAATTGATGATTGCCATTTTGCGGTGCAGTTTGTATTTCTTGTTGTAGAATGGTTTCCGCTTTGGGATTAATTCATAAAATTCTAACAGGAGATCAAGCATGTTGCCCAGTAAGATGAAGACTATTGAAATACGAGAGTTCGGGCAGGCCAATGTGCTTGAGACCGGAGCGCGGGATTTACCTGAACTACGCAGCAGTGAAGTCTTAGTCCGTATCTTTGCAGCCGGCGTTAATGGACCGGACCTCGTGCAGCGCCGCGGGCATTATCCCCCGCCAAAAGGAGCATCTGATTTACTGGGTTTGGAAATTTCAGGAGAAGTTGTCGCTGTTGGTGTAGACATTACAAACTGGGCCGTTGGTGATCACCTATGCGCCCTGACAAATGGTGGCGGTTACGCAGAATATGTTGCGGTTGAAGCTACACATTGCCTGCCTATTCCTGCCCATATTTCAAATATCGATGCGGCCGGATTATGTGAAACTTACTTCACTGTCTGGAGCAATTTATTTTTTAATCAGACCATAACAGCAAATGATCTTCTTTTGGTTCATGGTGGCTCCGGTGGTATAGGCTCCACCGCTATTCAGCTTGGCAGTGAGCTTGGGATGCGGGTTTATACCACTTGCGGAAGCGCTGAAAATTGTAGCTATGTTGAGAGCCTAGGGGCCGAGCGTAGCATTAATTACAAAGAAGAAGATTTTGTTGATGTGGTCCGGGGGGCTGGCGGTGCCAATCTCATATTAGATATCATTGGCGGAGATTATATTGCGCGCAATATTAAAGCAGCGAGCGCTGACGCACGCATTGTACAGCTTGCATTTAACGCAGGATCAAAAGTTGAAATTAATATGATGCCGATTATGCTGAAACGGCTAATCTATACGGGCTCCACTTTGCGCTCAAGGCCGGAGCAGTTCAAAAGTGACGTTGCCAGTGATCTCATGAAAAATGTCTGGCCAATGTTTGAAAAGAAGAAACTTTTCGCCCAGACCCACAAAGTGTTTTCCTTTGAGCAAGCAAGTGAAGCGCACTCCATGATGGAAGCATCACAGCACCGCGGTAAAATTTTACTGTCGCCAAATTAAAAACTGTTAAATTTTCTAAGTTTCTTTTTTAGTAGTCATCTTATTTTTGATAAATTTTATCAAAGGCAAAAATATCAGTATCAGCGCTACCACTGTAATCGGGCCGGCAATAGGTCGCGTTAAGAAGATTGTAAAATCACCATCCGAGAAGAGCAATGACTGACGTAATTTTGGTTCAGCAATCGGCCCAAGCACAATCGCAAGAACCGCCGGGGCAACCGGATAATCAAGAATTCGCAGGAAGAATGCAGCGAAACCAACCAATACCATCAACGACACATCAAACATATCCAAATAAGCAGCAAATGTGCCAACCAGTGATAGAACGAAAATCATCGGTGCCAATATGGTGAAGGGCATCCGGAGCATCCAGAGGAACACAGGTATAAACGCAAGGTTTACGAGGACGGCGATCACGTTAGAAATGTAGAACGACCCGATCAAAGGCCACACAAAGTCAGGCTGGTTGGTAAATAATAGTGGTCCAGGCTGTAACCCCCAAATCACCATGCCCGCAAGCAAAACGGCCGTAGTAGGGGAGCCTGGAATACCCAAAGTCATCATCGGAAGCATTGCCCCCGTAGAGGCCGAATTATTTGCCGCTTCAGGTGCCGCAATCCCGTTGATGTTTCCTTTACCAAAGGAGGCTTGATCTTTTGAGGTTAATTTGGCTACCCCGTATGCCATCAACGCGCCTGGAGTGGCGCCTGCAGCGGGTAGAATACCAACAAAAAAACCGAGGAATGACCCGATTAAAGTCCCGCGCTTCGCATGGCGGAATTCTTTAATAGCTTCGATAATGCTACGCGCACTAACATCAACTTGTGTCATCGAAGAACCATGACGGTTGGTATTAATAGTCCAGAGCATTTCACCAATACCGTAAACACCAATAGCAAGAACTAAAAATCTGATGCCGTGGGTAAAACCAGTGATATCAAAGAAAATCAACCGTGGTTCACCAGAGACAATATCAAAGCCAACAGTAGCGAGGACTAGGCCGATACAGATTGAGAATATAGTTTTGGGAATATCATCCCCGCCCAGTCCAATAAAAGTAGCAAAGGCCATTAACATAAGCGCAAACACTTCCGGATCACCAAACGAGAGAGCGACTGAGGCCAGAAGCGGCGCAAAGCCGGTAAACATAATATTTGAAATTGTTCCACCGATAAATGAGGCAAGAGCTGCAGCAACCAGTGCGATGTGGGCTTTACCCGCCAAGGCCATCGGCCTTCCGTCAAATGTTGTCGAGACCGCCGTCGACGCACCGGGTATCCCGAGGGTAATTGACGATATAGCCCCGCCGTACATTGCGCCATAATAAATAGCCGCCAGAAATATCATTGGCGACGTAGCGCCGCCCGTGAAACTTTGAATAACAAACGTAAACGGTAGCAAAATAGCGACGCCATTAACCGAGCCTAAACCCGGCATCGCGCCTACAAATAACCCAACAACAACACCAAGTATCGCAAGTCCTAAATTTATAGGCTCCAACGCAACCATAATGCCGTCTAATAAGGATATTAATACATCCATTTCACATTCCTTTTTTTAAATTCGGCCTTTTACTAATTAGTTATCCAAGATCTAAACATTAACAGATCACAAGAATATTTCGTACAGTGGGATAAAGAGCGGTTCCAAATACCCTTTAGGCAAGACGATACGCATGGCGATATCGAAGAAGAAAAAGCAAAAAACAGGCATTCCCACAGATATCATGCCCGTCAGTTTCCAGGTATGGTTACCTAAAAAACGCATGTAGTAAATTAAGAAAAGGGGAATTGCGCCGTAAAAACCTAAGACATAGATTACAAGCAGAAACCCGATCAATCCGCCACCTACAAATAGAAGCATATGCTTACCAGAAGAGTCCAGAAATGGTGCATCAGATTGAGAGGGGGGAGATGTCCGACGGTACCAATTTATGCCAATCCAAATACAACAAATGAACATTATAAACGATAGCCAGAAAGGCCAAAATCCACTACCAGGCCCCTCGCCGTCTATCAAGCCAATATTGTCAAAGCGGGCTACAGTTGGATCCCACGCAGGAGCTTCACCGCTTTTCCACATAATGCAGAGTGAGAGAATTCCCAAAATAATTGCTGTTACTATTTCTGCCTTACGCATTCTTAAATTACCTCACTCTTTTCATTACTTAACGATTATTTTATATCGCCGGATGCTTTTAAGATCACGGTATGGCGAGAATTTTGCTGATCCCAATATGCGCGAAGCTGATCGCCACTCATAAATTCACCCATCAGAGACTGTTTGGTTTTATAATCTTGCCAATCAGCAGATGCATACACTTTGGTAAACAGATCCGTGTAATAAGCGAGTGCATCTTCGGACATACCTGGCGCACCAACAACGGCGCGCTGCATAAAGTAGCTAAAGTCGCTGCCGAGTTCCTTAAGTGTCGGAACATCTGGGAAGAGCGGCAAACGTTCATCAGTAAACGCCACGAGTGGTACTAAATCACCACTTTCATAAAAACCAAGGGCTTCGGATGGGTTATTGACTGAAGAGTTAAGCTGATTACCCGCTACTTGTTTAGCAACCTCGCCGCCCCCTTGATAAGGGATATACTTCATGGTTAGGCCAAATTCGTTATTCAAATAGTTTGTGATTATATTATCTTCACCGGCTCTACCAGTTCCGCCCATGACCCATTTGCTGCCATCGGCTTTTGCAACTTGCAAATATTGCTCAAAAGTAGTGATGCCACTGTCTTTGTTAACCCACAAAAGGAACGAATCTTCAGCCATACGGCCGATTGGCGCAAATTCTGTATTGTCAATTCGAAGACCAGGTTGGCGCAGCGGTGTGGTGAAAAATGAATTCAATGTCACCATAATCGTGTGATCAGGATCATTGGCATTCTTTGCCGCAATCAATGCTTCTGCGCCTGAGCCACCGGATTTATTAGTTGGAAATAATGGTCTGCTGGAAAGTTTTTCTTTTTCAACAATAGCCTGCAGAAGACGGGCCATTTTGTCTGCGCCGCCGCCTTTACCGGCCATGATAATAAATTCTACTGGTTTGTTTGGCTCAAATGCCGCCACAGTTGATGATAACATTCCAGTCATCATAGTTACGCCGACAAGGCCTATAAATATTTGTTTTGCAAAAGTCATAACTTCTTTCCTTAGATTGATGTCAATTTTTCTCATCGCCTTATTTTTTCTTAAAACAACCCGTCGATTTGGCCTTCATCATTTATCATGATCGCTTCCGCACTCGGAACACGTGGCAAACCTGGCATAGTCATTATCTCGCCGCAAATAGCGACGATGAAGCCTGCACCTGCACTTAGGCGTACTTCACGAACAGGAACTGAATGTCCCGTTGGCGCACCGCGCAAGCTAGGGTCTGTGCTAAAGCTATATTGTGTTTTTGCCATACAAACCGGTAAATTACCATAGCCTTGTTCTTCCCACTGGCGTAGTTGATTGCGAATTTTCTTATCCGCGAGAACTTCGTCTGCACGGTAAATACGCTTTGCGACCGTTTCAATTTTCTCCATCAAGGGCATATCATCAGGATAGATCGGCGCAAAGTTTGCCATATCTGCATCGGCAATTTCAGCCACACGCTTTGCAAGTTCAGCAGATCCTTTTGAGCCAAATTCCCAGTGCTGGGATAAAATCGCTTCTGAACCTTGAGTTTTTACATAGTCTTTCACGACCTGAACTTCAGCGTCTGTGTCAGTGACAAAGTGGTTGATCGCAACAACAACAGGAACACCAAAACTTTTCAGATTTTCAATGTGACGGCCAAGGTTAGAGCAGCCCGCTTTAACAGCTTTGATATTTTCCGGACCAAGGTCAGCTTTAGCGACGCCACCGTTCATCTTCATGGCGCGAATGGTTGCTACACATACTACAACAGCCGGGGAAATGCCCGCTTTGCGGCACTTAATATTCATAAATTTCTCAGCACCTAAGTCAGCACCAAATCCTGCTTCTGTCACAACATAATCGGCCAATTTCAAGGCCGTTTTTGTCGCAATGACCGAATTACAGCCGTGCGCGATGTTAGCAAAGGGACCACCATGGACAAATGCCGGATTATTTTCCAGTGTTTGAACCAGATTTGGCTGCATTGCTTGCTCTAGTAACACAGTCATCGCGCCGTCCGCTTTAATATCGCGGCAATAAACAGGTTCACGGTCACGGGTATAAGCAACAATGATATCACCTAAACGTTTTTGCAGATCATCAATATCGTTTGACAAACAAAGGATCGCCATAACTTCTGAGGCCACAGTGATATCAAAGCCGGATTGACGCGGGAAGCCGTTAGCAACGCCGCCCAAAGAAGTGACGATATCACGAAGAGCGCGGTCATTCATATCAACCACACGGCGCCAAACAACACGGCGTTGGTCGATCTTCAGATCATTACCCCAATAAATGTGGTTATCGATCATTGCAGAAAGTAGGCTGTGCGCCGATGTAATCGCGTGGAAGTCACCTGTAAAATGCAGGTTCATATCTTCCATAGGAATGACTTGCGCATAGCCGCCACCGGCTGCCCCGCCCTTCATTCCGAAGCATGGACCTAAGGAAGCTTCACGGATACAAATTGCGGCCTGTTTACCAATTGAATTGAGGCCATCAGCAAGACCAACGGTTGTTGTGGTTTTACCTTCACCGGCTGGTGTTGGATTAATCGCCGTAACCAAAATCAGTTTACCGTCTTTTTTGCCTTCCTGAGCTTTAATAAATTCAGCAGACACCTTTGCTTTATCATGACCAAACGGTAGTAGGTCATCTGAGGGAATACCAAGCTTAGCGCCTATTTCCTGAATAGGTAATTTATTCGCTTCGCGCGCTATTTGAATATCAGTTTTATATGCCATCGTTATTAAGTTCCTAAATTATCTTTTACATTCAAGCCAATCGCTTCGGCCCACTCCGCTGCTGGTTGCTTTGTTCCGCCGCTTGCTTTAACACGTTTCAGCAGGATACGCCCGCCGATACATTGTACCGTCACGCCTTCTTCCGAAATCGCCATTACGCGTCCAGACAGGCCGTCACCGTCAATGCGTCTACTGTCATATACACTTATTTCATTACCATCAAGCGTCGTCCATGCACCCGGTGCCGGATTTGTTCCACGAATAAGATTATAAACCTGAGCAACAGGTTTGTGCCAATCAATATGCGCGTGCTTCTTTGTGCAGCGGCGCTCATAACTTGCCTGGGCTTCATCGGCCACAATCCGCGGGGGATTGCCGGACCTGAATAAATCACAGACCTCAAGTACTGAGCTCACAGACGAAGGGTAAATTTTCTTAAAGTAAAGGTCAATCACCGTATCATCAGGACCTAGCGGGCATTCCCACTGCATCAGGCTATCGCCTTCATCCAATCCATCAGAAGGATAGAACCAGCTATATCCAGATGTGGTATCACCCATGATAATCGGCCAGTTCACTGCGGATGGCCCACGGTACTTTGGCAGCAGGCTCGGATGAAAACAGATTGATCCCATTTTTGGAGTTTCGCGCGCGTCCTGCGGCACAAATACATTTACAAATGCCATCACCATTAAATCAGCATCAAAAGAGGCGAGTGTGCTTAGCGTTTCCTGATCATTAAAATTACTCGGCTGATGAACGGGCAAGCATTTCTCCAGCGCGAACTCTTTAATCGGATCTTGGGGCTTACCTTCTTTATCCGGTTCACAGTAAACGGCCACCACTTCATCGGTGCCCGTGCTTAGCAATAATTCCAGAACATCTTTTCCGAATGCCTGTTGTCCCATCACGATCAAACGCATTAGCTAACCTCCCCAACGGCACCAGACGCAATAACACGGTCCAGTTCATCACCAGAATAGCCGAGCACCTGTTGTAAAATCTCTTTTGTGTGCTCGCCTAGGAGCGGGGAACGTTCCACTACGGCAGGGCTATCAGATAGTTTAACGGGACATCCGACCGAAATATATTCACCGCGCTCAGGATGAGGCACTTTAACAAGTGTACCCGTGGCATAAAGGCCTTCGTCTTCTGATATTTCCTTCATGGATAAAATCGGCCCAACGGGAATATTAACCGGATTACAAATGTCCATCACCTCAAATTTACTTTTGGTCATTGTCCACTGTTCAACGCGGCCAAATATAAGGTTCAGTTTATCTAGACGATCTTTTGGCTTGGCGAAACCTTCAGCAGTTTTCCAATCCGGCTCACCGATTACGTCACATACTTTTTCCCAGACCGCAGCCTGTATGATAAAATAGGTATAGGCGTCTGGATCCTGTTCCCACCCTTTACATTTGAGAATACGGCCCGGTTGACCGCCGCCACTATCGTTACCGGCTCGCGGAACGGCTTCACCAAACGGGATGCCTTCACCGTGCTGCGAATATTCTTCCAGTGGCCCAACCGCCAGGCGTTGCTGATCACGAAGCTTTACCCGCGCTAGATTGAGGACCGAATCCTGCATTGCAGAAGTAACTTTCTGGCCACGTCCTGATTTTTCTCGCTGGAATAATGCCGTAACAATACCAAGACACAGATGAAGACCTGTACCCGAATCGCCAATTTGTGCCCCTGTTACGAGGGGCGGGCCATCACGAAAACCAGTAGTCGACGCAGAGCCGCCAGCACACTGGGCTATATTTTCATAAACTTTACAATCTTCATATTCGCCCGGTCCGAAACCCTTAATCGACGCCATGATGATACGGGGGTTAATTTCCTGAATGCGCTCCCAGCCAAATCCCATACGGTCGAGGGCACCCGGTGCAAAATTTTCGACAAGAACATCACATTCTTCAATCATACGGGTCAGAACTTCTTTGCCCGTTTCATTTTTAGAATTTAGCTCAATTGATCTTTTATTATGATTAAGCATGGTGAAATAAAGACTGTCCGCACCCGGCACATCGACAAGCTGTTTGCGCGTCGCATCTCCGACGCCGGGACGCTCAACCTTGATCACGTCTGCGCCAAACCAAGCGAGCAGTTGGGTACAGGTTGGCCCAGATTGAACATGGGTAAAATCGAGAATTTTTATGCCTTCAAGAGCTTTCATTATGTATTCCTAAATATTGAGAGTTTATTTTTTGGAGCGTTTTTTAGCAATTAAACTTTGCGGATTGAGGCTTCCGATATTGCCGCTTTCTTTTCCTGCCGTAGGGTCAATCTCCGCATTGATAAGCGTAGGTTTGCCAGAATCCATTGCTTCATTCACAGCACGCTTTAATTCATCCGGATTAGTCGCATGAACGCCCACACCACCAAAGGCCTGCATCATCATATCGTACCGGCATCCTTTGACGAACGTTGTTGTAGCAGGATCAGAACCGCCAGAAGGATTTTCGTCCGTGCCCCGGTATATGCCGCTGTTATTGAACACAACAACACATATTGGCAGATTGTAACGACAGATGGTTTCTATTTCCATGCCGGAAAAACCAAACGCACTATCGCCTTCAATGGCAAGTACTGGTTTGCCGGTTTCAATCGCGGCGGCAATGGCACTTCCCATACCAATTCCCATAACGCCCCATGTGCCAACGTCCAGACGTTTTCGTGGCTGATACATATCGATAATGCTACGAGCAAAATCAAGTGTATTCGCGCCCTCATTTACCAGAATTGCATCAGGGCGTTCCTTAATAATTGTACGCAGCGCACCAAGGGCACCGTGATAATCCATTGGCGTATTGTTGTTTTGCAAAGTAGACGCCATACGCGCCAAATTAGTTTCTTTCTTAGCGTTGATTGCGTCAACCCATTCTGCTGATGGCGCTACCCAGTCGTCGCCCATTTCATCAAGAAAGGCCGCAAGGCATGAGCCAATATCGCCGACTACCGGCGCTGCAATTTCCACATTGCTGTCCATCTCTTTAGGTTCGATATCAATCTGGATGAACTTTTTAGTATAAGGCTCGCCCCATTGCTTACCCTTACCGTGGGACAGGAGCCAGTTTATACGCGCACCAAGCATAACCACTACATCCGCTTGCTTCAAAACCAGCGAACGGGCCGCGCCAGCAGATTGCGGATGGGTATCCGGGAGTAACCCTTTAGCCATGCTCATCGGCAGGTAAGGAACGCCACTTTTTTCTACAAAGTCGCGCACTTGCTGATCGGCCTGCGCATATGCCGCGCCTTTACCAAGGATAATGAGTGGTTTTTTAGCCGTTTTCAAAAGATCCAGCGCGCGCGTTACCGCGCTAAGCGCAGGTATCTGGGCAGGAGCAGGATCAATTACTTTTACAAGTGATTTAGCACCGACATCTTCAAAGACAGTTTGACCAAGCAGCTTTGCAGGCAAATCAAGGTAGACACCGCCCGGACGGCCAGAAACCGCGGCACGGATGGCCCGCGCCACAGCAATACCGATATCTTCTGCATGAAGTACGCGGTAAGCGGCTTTACAAAGTGGTTTGGCAATAGCCAATTGATCCATTTCTTCATAATCACCCTGCTGAAGATCGACAACTTCGCGTTCAGATGAACCGCTGATCAAAATCATCGGCCAGCAGTTGGTTGTGGCATGGGCAAGGGCCGTTAGTCCATTAAGAAAGCCCGGCGCTGAAACTGTAAGACATACGCCGGGTTTTTTGGTTAGGAAGCCAGCGATAGCCGCGGCGTTACCGGCATTTTGTTCGTGACGAAATGAGATAACACGAATGCCCGCGCCTTGCGCATAACGACCTAAATCCGTAATCGGAATACCCGGTACGCCATAAATCGTATTAAGGTCATTAAGCTTCAGGGCATCAATAATAAGATGAAAACCATCGGTTAGTTCCCGCTCTGCATCGTCTTGTATTATATTTTCTTCCATGTTTATTTTCCGTATTCGTCAATTAAAACTAAATGGTTTCTGTTTTGGCTGCGCTTAAATTTTCAAGTCTCGTCCATGTTTTGTGAATATGATCATGAAGTCGCATTGTGTGTTCTCTAACTAACCTCGATGCTAAATCCGCATCTCGGGCATCTAGGGCGTCAATAATTTCCATATGGTCGCCAACTGATTTGGTAACGCGGTCACCCTCACCCATGGCCCGGCGGCGTACTGCATGCATATGCGCAAAAAGTCCATCTGCCATTTTACCGAGTGCCTTACACCCGGAAAGGTCAAATATATATTGGTGAAATTTAATATTGGCATCAGAATATTCTTCGATTTCCGCACTGGCCGCATTAATACTTTTTTTCATGGCAAATTTGCGTAGCGCACGAAGATCATCGTCTGATGCATTTTCAGTGGCTAAGCGTGCGGCCATACTTTCTAGAGCCGCCCATATGACGACCATCTCAAGAATTTCATCACGAGATTTGCGATTTACAAACACACCTTTACGCGGGATTATTTCTACAAGTCCGTCTTGCGCTAATCGCGCAAGTGCTTCTCTGATAGGGGTGCGTGAAATAGCAAGATTTTCAGCAAGGGTCCGTTCATCAAGGCGTAAATCTGTACCTGGCTGGTAGATATTCATTTCAATGATGGCCTTGCGAAGCACGTCATAAGTATGGTCTTTCAGCGTGAAATTCACCGCTACCGGACTTAACTTATCGCTAATTGACATGCGTCTCTCCCTTTGAACTCTTCACTTTGACAGACTGTCACAAGTAGAATCCCTCTCCCATTATGTGGTATACCATACACCGAACTCTAGTGTGGTCAACACAATTTATTACAGGATGTAACCCAATAGGTTTTATATTTTCATCGCAAGCCCCGCTACCCATTCGAATTTTATCTTTATAAAATTTTAGCGCAGTGTTAGAAATATTTAGCAAGTGAAACACAGAGTGAGAATATGAGTTTGAATGATGCCATACATAAGGCTGTGAATTTTGCCAATCAGGGCAGACTTGATCAGGCTGAAAAAACATGCCGCGACATTATAGCAAAGGATGGTAATTATCATCCGGCATATCACCTTCTTGGTCAGCTTTCCTTTCGTTCAGGCAGGGATGACATAGCAGCAGAGATGCTTCATAAAGCCGTCTTGCTTGATCAATCAAGTGCTCCTTATAAGTGCGACCTTGCGGAAGTCTTATGTATTTGCGGCAAGCCAAAAGACGCAATGATGTTTGTAGAAGGGGCCTTAAAGTTAAACCCAAATTATCCAAAAACCCATTATATAGCAGGAATGGCCCTAACCAGAATTGGCGCTTTGGAAAACGCTATTCAGGCTTACAACACAACAATTAAACTAAGTCCAAATCACGGGCCCGCTTATAATAATCTAGGCACCGTATTAGAGGCGAGCGGTAGGCCCGATAAAGCAAAAGAAGCTTATAGCCAAGCGGTTAAAATAAACGAAAAACATGTTGAAGCACAAAATAATCTAGGGGCCGTTTTGGTCGCTGAAGGTGATATTGATCAAGCAAAAAAACATTTTGAGACGGCAATAAAGGAGCAGCCATCTTATATAGAAGCGCATCATAATTTATCAGCTTTAAAAAATTATAAAAAAGACGATGAGCATATCAATATACTTGAAACAATAGAGCGCGATACATCAAGGCTCTCGCCAGATAATCAAATTCGACTAAACTTCACCCTTGGCAAAGCTTATACGGACATTCAAAATTATGATGATGCATTTGATTATTATAACAAAGGCAACAGCGCTAAAAGAGCGCGCTTTGACTATAATGAGCAAGCATCTGAAAAATTCATAGAGAATATTAAAGACAATTTTTCCAAAGCTTATTTCAAAAACTATCAAAAAGACAAGAGCGAAGACCTTAGACCCATTTTCATCGTAGGAATGCCTCGTTCAGGCTCCACACTGATAGAGCAAATAATATCTAGCCATAGTCAGGCTTATGCTGGCGGGGAGCTGATGGTTCTTGCCGAAATTATAAAAGCAAAGATCAATAATTTCCCGCAAGGTGTAAATTCACTCTCCAATCAAGAGCTAAAATCAATCGGCAATGAATATCTAAACTATATTAATAACCTTAATCCAGATGCTAAATGCATTATCGACAAGATGCCCGCCAATTACCAATATGCCGGCTTGATCGCAAAAATTCTGCCCGGCGCACGCATCATCAATGCCAAACGAAGTCCCATGGATTGCTGCCTTTCCATTTATACTCGTTTGTTTATCCAGACACTGAAATATGGCTATAACCTTGGTGAGCTTGGGCGTTACTATAACCGTTATCAGGGCCTTATGGATCATTGGTATGATGTGTTACCAGAGGGGGTTTTGACCAGTGTTAACTATGAAGACGTGGTGAATGATTTGGAGCGGGAAGCGAGAAAGCTCATAGATTTTGTTGGTCTTGAATGGGAAGAGGCCTGTCTTGATTTTTATAAAAACATGACGCGGGTCAAAACAGCCAGCGCCGCACAGGTTAGAAAACCGATCTATAAAACATCGATAGAAAAATGGCTGCCCTTCAAAAAACACCTTGGACCTCTTATAGAAGCATTGGGAAATACTTTTAATTCTTGAAATAACTATTCATAAATTCTGTTTTTAATTGACAAATGGAAGATACAGCCTTATTTAATCATTAATTGACCGACTGATCAGTCATATTGATAAGGCAACGATTAATGAGACCGCAACTTGGAAAAGACAAGATATTACAGGCTGCGCTGAGTTTGTTCGCTCAAAATGGCTATCACAAAACGTCTATGAATGAAATTGCCAAAGGCGCGGGTGTATCGAAGGGTTTGACCTATAATTATTTTGAAAGCAAGCAGGCGCTGCTGCTGGCTATTATTGAACAGGCCAGTAAAAAAATGTTTGATGTGGCGGAGAAGATGTCCACGCCCAGTGATTATAAAAGCATGCTTAAAATATTTCTTGATCAATATTTTCTCTTTCTAAAAAATAATAAAAAATATCTTTCTTTCCAGTTAAGCCTGCTTTTCCAGCCAGATTTAAAAAAAATAGTAGAGGGCCCGCTGCAACAGCGCGCAGAGCGGCTGTTATCGAACACGGTAATAATGTTCCGCGAGGCCGGGGCCTCTAATCCAGACCTAACGGCTAGACGGTTTATGTCAGAGCTCGACGGCATTGCACTACATAATCTTTCTGTTTTTAAGGATTATCCACTTGATGAAATGCACACACAATTATTTGATAATTATAAGGACCTAAAATAGTGAGAAAATATTCAATTGAAAAATCTGATCATGGTAAATTATCAGATTTAAAAAAATTATATTTAAAGCAGTTACCTGCACCGCGTGACGGGATGTGGGAAACCTTTGTAATGATGGCAGATCACTACGCTATAACTAGCGCAGAAAAAACCATCGGATATTTTGTTATAAATAGCGAGCAACAAATCCTTCAGTTTTATGTCGAGGGTACATATGATAGCTCAGATATATTCCAGCAAATTATTGATGAGATGAAGCCCCCCGGCGCCGTAGCGATGACAAGTGAGCCTGAGTTTCTTTCACATTGTCTTGATCATCAGAAATCCGTAACCGTAAATGCACTTATGTATCATTTTGAAAAAGACACACCTATAGCTGGGGCCAATTTCCCAGACGGATATGAATTTAGAACAGTCCAAGAAAGCGAGTTATCAACGGCAGTGAATTTCGCCCACGAAACTCTTGGTGCGGATCAAGGATGGCTTAGTATGTACTACGGCGACCTTATTAAAAGAAAAGAGCTTTTCGGGCTTTGGGACGGGAAAACTCTAATTGCCACGGGTGAGCGCAGGGTAAGCGAAACTCAAAAGCCTTATGCTGATGTGGGCATGATTGTTTCAACAACACATCGCGGACAAGGTCTTGCAACTATGATTTTACAAAAACTGCTTAACTTATGTGGCGAAAAAGGCTTAAGCGCCATATGCTCCACCGAAAAAGATAATGTTGGGGCACAAAAGGCGATCGCGAAAGCAGGCTTTATCGATCACCACAGAATAGTTGAATTTAAATTCAATTGATAAACACTCTTTAAATTATTCATGAAAAAGATATTATAACAAAAAATGTCTTAATAGTTTGAGGAGGAAATAATGTCCGGAAGGTTAAACGGTAAAAAAGCACTTGTTAGCGCAGCAGGGCAGGGAATTGGGAAAGCAACCGCCGAGCAATTCGCCGCAGAAGGTGCAACTGTTATCGCAACCGACATTAATATGGAAACATTAAAGCATGTAAAAGGCTGCGAGCAAAGGCATCTGGATGTGCTTGACCCGGACGCTATTTCCAAGATTGCAAGCGACGTAGGCCACATTGATATATTATTTAATTGTGCAGGCTTCGTGCATAGCGGAACCATTCTGGATTGCAGTGAAGAAGATTGGGATTTTGCTGCTGATTTAAATATTAAATCAATGTACCGCATGATCCGCGCCTTTCTGCCGGGTATGCTTGAAAATAAAAGTGGTTCTATCATCAATATGTCTTCGGTGGTCAGCTCCATCAAAGGCGCGCCAAACCGCTTTATATACGGCACGACGAAAGCGGCCGTTATCGGACTTACCAAGGCAGTATCAGCAGATTTTGTAACCCAGGGCATTCGCTGCAATGCCATTTGCCCGGCGACGGTACAGTCCCCGTCACTTGATGAACGCTTGCGGGCTACCGGCGATTATGATCAAGCGCGCAAGGACTTTATCGCCCGCCAGCCAATGGGCCGTATCGGCACGGCGGAAGAAATAGCGGAAATTGCCACATATCTGGCCAGTGACGCGGCGGGCTTTACAACGGGTCAATGTCATGTTGTTGACGGCGGATGGGCCACATAAAGAGAATAAATCTTAAGGAATTAATCAATGAAATTACTACGCTACGGAAAATCAGGCAGTGAAAAACCGGGCCTACTCGACGAACAAGGCAATATTCGTGACCTCGCCGGTATAATTGACGACATAAATGGCGACGCTCTATCGCCTAAAAGTATTGCCAAATTAAAGGGGCTTGATATCGCGGCGCTGCCCATCATAAATGAGGCCGAACGGCTAGGTCCCTGCGTTGGAAATGTAGGAAAATTTATTTGCATCGGCCTTAATTATGCTGATCACGCCGAAGAAGCCGGCATGCCTATCCCGCCGGAACCTGTTGTCTTTACAAAAACAACCAGTTCAATCTGTGGACCCAATGATGATATAATCAAACCAAGAAAAAGTGATAAACTTGATTGGGAGGTGGAGCTTGCAATTGTGATCGGCGATCATGTTTCATATGCAGATGAAACGCAGGCCGAAAAAGCCATAGCCGGATACACAATTTGTAATGACATCTCGGAACGTGAGTTTCAACTCGAGCGCAGCGGCCAGTGGGACCTGGGTAAAGGATGCGACACATTTGGCCCGATCGGCCCGTGGATGGTAACAAAAGACGACGTCGGCGATGTGGAAAATTTAAAAATGTGGCTCGAGGTAAACGGAAAAAAATATCAAAATGGCACGACAAGCACGATGATCTTCAAACCAGCTTTTATAGTTAGCTTCTTAAGCCAATATATGAGCTTACAGCCGGGTGACGTTATATCTACGGGAACGCCGCCGGGGGTAGGGCTTGGCCAAAAACCGCCGCATTATTTAAATGTAGGCGATAAAATGTCGTTGGGCATTGCGGGCCTGGGTCAGCAGGATCAAAAAGTAGTTGCTGCAGATTAATTAAGGATTATGAATGTGAAAACTCAAAAGATAGCGCTCGTTACAGGCGGCGGAACCGGTATCGGCAAAGCAACCTCGCTAAAACTCTCTGAGGATGGTTATTTAGTTATCGCGGCAGGGCTGGATAATGACGATCTGAAAGAAACAGAAAGTTTTATCTGGCGAGAGCTCGATATATCTAATGAGCAGGAACGCAAAGAACTTTTCAATGAAATAGAAGAGCGCTTCGGCCGGATTGACGTGCTGGTTAATAATGCGGCAATTTCGGGATTAAAAGCAGCCTCGCCGGCCATGGATATGTCACTTGATTTTCTGCAAAACATGATCAATGTAAATCTGGTAAGCGCCTTTGCCTGCGCCCAAAGTGCTGCAAGATTAATGAAAAAAAACGACTCCGGTGTTATTGTAAACATATCTTCTGTGGCCGGAAGGGCCGCCCAAGTTAATGCAACGGCTTACTGCGTGAGCAAAGCTGCACTTGATAGCATGACCAGATCGCTCGCGTTTGAATGGGCAGAATATGGAATTAGAGTAGTCGGCGTTGCACCGGGCGATATAAAAACCAACCGAAGCGACCAGACAAAAGCAGAAGAAAATCCATCACCATATGCCCGTAAAACACCATTAGGGCGCGCCGGAACAGCGGAGGAAGTTGCCAAAACGGTAGCGTTTTTAGCTGGTCCAGACGCAAGCTTCACAACCGGTGACACGGTAAGGGTCGATGGTGGATTTCTTAGCTATTAAAAATTAAAACGAATTAAAGGTATTATACATTATGAGTAAAATGGGCTTTATCACCGCCATCGGCACACCACTAACCGACGATGACCAATTACATTTGGGGGGCCTTGAGGCGCATATGAGCGATCAGGAAACGGCTGGCATTACGTCTTTACTGGTCGCCGGTTCAATGGGGGCGATGCAAATGCTTTGCGATCAGACCTGGAAAGATCTGGTTGATCAAAGTAGCGCGCTAAATGCAGGGCGTTTTGAAATACTTATGGGTGCTGGCGATACCAGCTACGGACGGACACGGGACAGAATATCATATCTTAACGACTGTGACGGTATTGACGGGGTGGTTTTGCTAACCCCTTATTTTTTCGGCCTTAGTCAGGATGAACTGGTGGATTATTTTACCTCACTGGCTGAACATTCAAATAAGCCGGTCTATCTTTATGATCTTCCTGCGTTAACCGGCCTACCCGTTGAAATACCGACCGTTTGCAAGCTTGCGTCTCATCCTAACATCAAAGGCATTAAATGTTCTGGCGATTTTCCAACGACCCGCAAATTAATTGACGCTGTTGATGATGAGTTCAGAGTAATTGTCGCTCAGCCGGCCATAATGGATGTTATACTGCGTCACAGGGAAATTGAACAGCTTGACGGCATGTTTGCGGTCTATCCTCAGTGGGTAACGGCTATGGGCCGGGCGGTGCAAGCCGATAACTGGCAGGAAGTGACAAAAATTCAGCAAAAAATGAACGCGGTGAGCAAAGCAATGATTGATGCCAGCATTTTTGGTGGTTTTACTGCGATCATGAATGCTAAAGGTATACTGGGGAAATTCGCCCCAAGACCAATGAGTATGCTGGACAATGATAAAAGACAGGCATTACTGGAATGTGATCCCGTCAAATCCATGTTAAATGAATGATGGCTAATTAAGGTCAAACATAAGTAGTGTTGTCGCGGCGCGGTATCTGATATCGGTAACCGGATCATCAAGCATCTCTATCAGCTTGGGGGTAAGCTTCAGTGCCGATACCTCCTCAGCAAAAATAGTCGCGTAAGAGCGGATGGATATATCATCAGAGCTTAAATTGTTTGCAAGAATATTCAGTGCTTCTTCATCGCCTAAGGCGGCCATTGAATGATGAATATATGACCTGATCAACGCGTCCGGCGCATCATCAAGTCGGGCGCGAAGCAACGGAATATCGTCACTGGT
>JABJKT010000033.1 GCA_018660225.1 Kordiimonadaceae bacterium | reverse complement strand
GATGGAAATGGTGAATTTACCCGTAAAATGGGTATGTTGGTAAATAAAGAAAACCTTGGCTTCGGCATGCGCAGCTGGCGTTATTCGATGCTTGTTGATAATGGTGAAATTGTCAAAATGTTTGCCGAAGATGGCTATAGTGATAACTGTCCTACCGACCCTTTTGAAGTATCAGACGCAGATACAATGTATGACTATATAAAAGCCTGAAAATAAAAAGGCCGGATCATGATCCGGCCTTTAGAATTTATAAAAATGAATTATTAGAACCTTGATACGATAGATACTTGAAATCTGTCACGTCTGAAATTATTCGTGAAGTCTACTTGTTCAAATGTGCTAGGATCTGTTGATGTGTCCTCAAAAACTTGTGCCATTTCATGATTAAATGTAGCACGGTTATATTCACCTCTCAGTGAAATAGAGTCAGATACATAAAATTGTATTCCAGCACCAAAGTGAAGACCTGTATCAGAGTGATCGTTATCAATGCCGTCAAATTCTCTGATAGTTGTTTGTTGTGAAAAGCCAACTCGGCCAAACAAAACAATCTGATCATTAATCCAAAAGCCCGGTAATATTGATC
Source organism: Kordiimonadaceae bacterium (assembly GCA_018660225.1). Classification (GTDB taxonomy): domain Bacteria; phylum Pseudomonadota; class Alphaproteobacteria; order Sphingomonadales; family Emcibacteraceae; genus Pseudemcibacter. Next base: position 39,156 of record JABJKT010000033.1, on the reverse strand, counting down.
CACCGAATTCATTTGTTTGTTTGTAGGTATCCCAAGCCAATTCTTCATTTTGGATAAAACTGTAACCGTATCTTCCTTCTACAGCTAAAGTGAATTGCCCATCTGATAATCTGAAACCGACGAATATTCCTGTTCCGATGCCTTCATCATTATACATGGTTTTATTATCCGTTGGCTCACGGTCCGTGAGGCTCTCAACGGTGTAATCTTTGAATTTGGTAATATCGTAACCACCATCAATACCGACATAAAAACCATCCTGAGGATGGCCTTGAGCAAAAGCACTCTGTGTAAATAATAAAACACTTGCGAGCAGACACCCTATTTTAATAATTGATTTCATTTCCATTCCTTTAAAGTTTAGTTGAGCAAACTATAATCAATAATACTTAAAATTTATTTAATCAGAACTCGAAAAATAATTTAATTACCATATGTTACCCGGTAAATAGCATCGGCATCATCATCAGCAATTAGCAGACTTCCATCTTTAAGTTCCAGAACATCCGATGGACGACCCCATGCTTCATTATCTTGCAAAAAGCCGGTAATAAAGGGTTCGTAATTGACCGCTTTTCCGTCTTCAACGGTGACAAGGGTCAGCATATGTCCGGTATGGCCCGCCTCGTCGGTGCGGTTCCATGAGCCATGTTCGGCAATGATGATATTATTTTTATATTTAGCCGGGAACATATCACCCTTATAAAATGTCATGCCAATAGCACCGGCATGCGGGGCAAGTTTTTGTGCAGGGGGAGTATAATTCGCGGCATTTTTCCCATCACCAAAATTCGGGTCTTGAGTATCGCCCTGATGGATATATGGATAACCAAAATTGTGTCCGCTCGTTGGTGCACGGTTGAGTTCGTCCGCAGGCATTTCGTCGCCAAGCCCATCACCACCATTATCAGTAAACCAAAGGTCACCACTATTTGGGTCCCAGTCAAAACCAACGGTATTTCTAATGCCACTGGCATATTGGGTGATACCAGCATCCGGGTTATTCACATCCATTGTGTTAATAGACGCGAATACGTCTTCTGGCTCACATATATTGCACGGAGCACCGATTGGAATATAAAGTAGTCCGTCCGGGCCAAATTCAAGGAATTTCCAGCCATGGTGGGTTTTGTCTGGTAAATCGCCGTACAGAATCTCTGGATCTGGATCATTTCTGAAATTATTAGCGATATCTTTAATGCGGTAAATTCGGCTTATGGCGCCTATATAAAGATCCCCATTATGATAGGTAAGTCCCGATGGTGATTTTAAGCCGCCGGCAATCGTTATTACTTCATCACCTTTACCGTCGCCATTGGCATCGGGAACTGCAAATATACGGCCGCCGGCGCGATTTCTTGTTCCTACATAAACGGTCCCGTCATCACCAAGCGACATTTGCCTTGCGTTTCTGACCTTGGCATAAACTTCGATGGAAAAACCATCTGGTAGAACCAATTTATCGAGATCCGTATCCTGAGCATTTGTAATAGCTGGAATAAATGAAGTTATAAGTAATGATGTTAAAATTAGTTTTAGTTTTTGCATTTTTTTTTGAGACTCCCGATTTTATGAGAGTGTAGCATAATGTCAGCTATCTACAAAATCACTAATTAAATATCCCTGCATATATAATAGCGCTGTAAGATCACCATGATTAATAACGACGTCAGCAACTTGTGTTACGGCCGGATAAGGATGATAGCCAACGCCAATACCAGCCCCTTCAAGCATTGGAATATCATTGGCGCCATCACCAACGGCGATAATTTGATGGGTTTCAAGGGTATCCGTTCGTTGGAATTCACGTAAGGAATTAATTTTTGTGTCTGAATCGACTATTGGTTCACCAACGCCGCCCGTGAGGTCACCATTTTTATGCAGTAGGATATTAGCGCGGTTTACTTTAAAACCAGTAAGTTCAGAAACGCGTGCGGTGAAATAAGTAAACCCGCCCGAGACTAGCACCGTATTAGCACCATTTGCATTCATGGTTTTTACCAGTGTCAAGGCGCCAGGGTTTAGTTTCACTCGCTCATTAAACACTTGGTCAAGATCAGCGACTTTTAATCCTTTGAGTAGCGCGACACGTTCTTTAAGCGCACCCTTGAAATCAATTTCACCGCGCATGGCCGCTTCTGTGATATGTGAAACTTTGTCTTTTATGCCAATAAAATCTGCCAGTTCATCTATACATTCGCAGCATATGATGGTGCTGTCCATATCGGCAACAAGCAATTTCTTGCGCCTTGTGGCTACTTCCTGAATGGCAAAATCAAAAGCTTCCTTATTGAGCGCCGTGGTAAGGTCGTTACTAACATCACCCTCAAAGAAAATATCAAGCGCGACGTTTTCATTAAGCCAGTTGCTTGTGCTTGCCTTTAATTTATTTTCATATTTTTCCTTAATTTCAACACTAATTGCCGCGTCGGCGGCGTTAGAAATTAAAGTAAGAACATGTGTCATTGAATAACCTTGTGAATAAGCCTGTAGAATTATTGTTATGGTTGGTATATCTACAATATCAAGGGACAATAGTGAAATGGAATTTTGTCAATGCAGAAAATAATCCTGCTCGGCGGGCCAACAGCAAGCGGAAAGTCATCACTCGCTCTTAAATGGGCTGATGAGCATGACGGCGAGATCGTCAACGGCGATAGTATGCAGATATACCGCGAGCTTGATATCATTACCGCATGCCCGACTGCACAGGAAATGGAAAATACACCACATCACCTTTACCGTCATTTAAAAGGGGATGATCCCTGTTCTGCAGAGAGCTGGCGTGATATGGCAAGGGTCGTCATTGATGATGTCTGGAGCAGGGGAAAAACGCCGATCATTGTTGGTGGCACAGGGCTTTATTTTAAAGCGCTGGTTTACGGCTTATCGAAAATTCCTGAAATAGACGAAACCATAAGATCAGATGTGCGTAAAGACGTTAAAGAAAACGGCCCAGAACAAGCCCATGATAAATTAGCAGCACTTGATCCTGAAATAGCAGGGAGAATTGCCCCCGGTGATAGCCAGCGGATTTCACGCGCCTTGGAAGTTGTTAAGTCGACTGGAAAAACCCTGAGCTATTGGCAGTCACAGCCACTAAGCGGTGGGCTAATTGATGAAGACGTGGATGTGAGTAAACATATTTTACTGCGTGAGCGGGCCGAGCTTTACCAAAGATGCAATGACCGATTTGAAAAAATGATCCATAACGAGGGTGCTATCGCTGAGGCTCAAGACCTTATGGCGCTTAACTACCCGGCCTCATTACCAGTTATGAAATCGCTTGGAGTGCCGCAGATAATTGAATATTTAGAGGGTAATTTGTCACTTGAGGAGGCAATTACCTTAAGTCAAACCGCAACACGTCAGTTAGCCAAGAGGCAAATGACATGGTTTAGAAACCAATTTTCCTATTGGAAAATAGAAGAATTGTAATTTTGTTAAAGAAATATTCATTATTTTGTAATTATATTTCACAAAACAAGTTGACTTGATAATATTGTATCATTAAGTTGGTGGTGTTTTAAGATGTGAATTTTAGTGTCTTTGTTTGTTATTGGAATTGCAATTAAGGGCGGGAGCCTTTATAAACCTACAATTAATTTAACGAACAAAGATTTTTTTGTTAAATAAAGAGCCATATTAAACAGGCTAAGAAAAAGAAAGGTTGACGTTATGTCTTCGAAAGCAAAAAGCGGTGCTGCAATCCTCATCAAATCCTTAGAGGATTTGGGTGTGGAGGTTATCTTCGGATATCCCGGCGGTGCTGTGCTGCCGATTTATGATGAACTTCATAATCATAAGAAGATAAAACATATTCTTGTCCGTCATGAACAGGCAGCTGTTCACGCGGCCGAAGGTTATGCGCGTTCAACCGGAAAACCTGGTGTTGTTCTTGTAACGTCCGGACCGGGCGCGACTAATGCTGTTACCGGCCTTACGGACGCCATGCTTGATAGTATTCCCCTAGTTTGTCTTTCAGGGCAGGTTCCCGTACAGCTTATTGGTACTGACGCTTTTCAGGAAGCCGATACGGTCGGCATCACTCGTCACTGTACCAAGCATAATTACCTGATTAAAAAAGCCGATGATATCTCAAAAGTGATCCATGAAGCGTTCCATGTTGCGACAACAGGACGGCCGGGACCAGTTGTTGTTGATATCCCAAAAGATGTGCAGATTTTTGAAAGTGAAAAACTTCACAAAGGCCCGATCGTCCACCGCAGCTACCGCCCGGCATCAAAAGGCGATGATGACGCGATCAAGCAAGCGGTAGAGCTTCTTGCCACGGCAAAGAAACCGATTTTTTATACCGGTGGCGGCGTTATTAATTCGGGGCCAAAAGCATCGAAACTGCTTCGTAAGCTTGTTCAGTTAACGGGTGCGCCTATAACCAGTACCTTAATGGGGCTTGGTGCTTATCCGGCGTCTGATCCACTCTACCTTGGTATGTTGGGAATGCACGGTACTTATGAAGCCAATCACGCTATGCATGACTGTGATGTTATGGTTTGTATCGGCGCGCGCTTTGATGACCGTATCACGGGGCGTATTGATGCCTTCTCACCAAATTCAAAGAAAATCCATGTTGATATTGACCGTTCATCGATCAATAAGATTATTCATGTTGATGTGCCGGTTGTTGGTGATGTTGCTCATGTGCTTGAAGTGTTCCTTAAAATGTGGAAAAAAGGCCGTCATAAACTAGACGCGCCCGCGCTTGCCCAGTGGTGGGACGAAATAAATCACCGTAAAACACGAAACTGTCTTGCTTATAAGAAAAATGATGATGTGATTATGCCGCAATATGCGGTTGAACGTCTTCAGACTTTAACCAAAGGCAAGGATGTTTATTTCACCACGGAAGTTGGTCAGCACCAAATGTGGGCGGCACAGTATTTAGAATTTGAAGAACCGAACCGCTGGATGACATCGGGCGGCCTTGGTACTATGGGATATGGCTTCCCGGCGGCGCTTGGCGCTCAGGTTGCTCATCCCAAAGCGCTGGTGATTGATGTTGCCGGTGAGGCGTCTATACAAATGAATATTCAGGAACTCTCAACGGTGATGCAATATAATTTGCCAGTTAAGATATTTATCATGAATAATGAATATATGGGCATGGTTCGCCAGTGGCAGGAACTTAACCATGAAGGTCGCTATTCAAACAGCTATACTGCTTCATTACCAGATTTTGTAAAGCTTGCCGAAAGTTACGGTGCAACCGGATTTATGGTTGATCATCCGGACGCGCTTGATGCGACTATTACAAAGATGATAGAAACACCGGGACCGGTGATTGTTGACTGCCGGGTTGAGAAGCTTGCTAATTGTTTCCCGATGATCCCATCAGGAGCAGCTCATAATGAAATGATTCTGCCAGACGAGGAAGAGTTAAAGGAATTTGAAGGAGGGGCGGCATTGGTTTAATAAACCGTGCCTGATAAAAATATGATAGATACACCTCAGAAAGAAAGACACACTTTATCGATTATCGTTGATAACGAAGCCGGTGTGCTTGCGCGTGTGATCGGCCTGTTTGCAGGGCGCGGTTATAATATCGAGCATCTTACCGTGGCACCAGTTGATATAGCAGGTCACGAAAGCCGTATCACGGTTGTCACCATCGGTACGCCAAAAATCATCGAACAGATTAAAGCACAGCTTGACCGTCTCGTACCGATCCACCGTGTCGGTGATCTTACCGACGAAGGCCCGTCTGTGGAGCGTGAACTTGCCCTCATAAAAGTGAGCGGTGATAAGGAACAACGTCTTGAAGCATTACGTGTCGCCGAAGCATTTCGCGCCAAGCGCGTCGACAGCACAGCAAATAGTTTCGTTTTTGAGGTGACAGGCAAGACAGAAAAGATTAAAGCATTCATCGAACTGATGGATGATTTAGGCCTCGTCGAGGTGGTTCGCACAGGTGTTGCGGCCCTTCACCGTGGTAAAAAGATTTTATAAAGAAAAACAAGGAAAATTAAATGAGAGTTTATTATGATAGTGATGCAGATGTAAATCTGATCAAAACAAAGAAGGTACTTATCATTGGTTACGGTAGTCAGGGCCATGCCCACGCCGCGAACCTGCGTGATAGTGGTGTAACGGATATCGCCGTTGCCCTTCGTGAAAGTTCATCAAGCCGTGCGAAAGCCGAAGGCGCAGATTTCAAATGCATGACAGCAGCCGAAGGCGCAAAATGGGCCGACGTTATAATGGTTCTTGTCCCGGATGAGCTACAGGCTGATCTTTATAAAGATGACCTTGCACCAAACATGAAAAAAGGTGCGAGCCTTATGTTTGCTCACGGACTAAATATTCATTTCAAACTGATCGAACCACGTGACGATATTGACGTATCCATGATCGCACCGAAGGGCCCTGGCCATACGGTTCGTTCTGAATATCTAAAAGGTGCAGGCGTACCAACACTGATCGCCGTTCATCAGGACGCCACAGGAAACGCCATGGATATAGGCCTTTCTTATGGTTCTGCAAACGGCGGTGGTCGTGCAGGAATTATTGAAACAACATTTAAAGAAGAATGCGAAACTGACCTGTTTGGTGAGCAAGCCGTTCTTTGTGGCGGTGCATCCGCCCTTGTTCAATGTGGTTTTGAAGTGCTTGTTGAAGCGGGTTATGCCCCTGAAATGGCTTATTTCGAATGTCTACATGAACTTAAGCTTATTGTTGATCTTATGTATGAAGGCGGTATCGCCAACATGCGTTACTCAATTTCAAATACGGCTGAATACGGTGACTATATGTCAGGCCCACGCGTGATCAACGAAGATACCAAGAAAGAAATGAAACGTATCCTCGCCGACATCCAAGAAGGCCGTTTCGTAAACGACTTCATGCTTGATAACAAAGTAGGCCAGATCAAACTGAAAGCCGCTAGAGCCAAAAGCGAAGCCCACCAAATAGAAGAAGTAGGCGCCAACCTCCGCTCCATGATGCCATGGCTAAAAGAAAACCAAAAGGTTGATAAGTCTAAGAACTAGAGCTTAAGGCACTTTTCTAGAAAGAAATTGAAAAGCCTCTACTTGAAACAGTAGGGGCTTTTTTTATCCTGTATTACAAGCCGGGCTACAGTGCGCGCAGCCGTTGGATTTTGGGTAGGTTTTTTTGGCCTCTACGACGGCGGGTTTGCAGCTGGGATGGTCTCCGAGTGATAAGCGGTTTTCTTGTTGCGGGTACCATCTGCATCCAACTTTGTGGACTTCGTGATCGCCATTTGTCTGAGCATTTTTATTTACACAATAATGTACCATGAGTTTTTCCTTTACCTGATTAATTTCGTCTTATGGGCGTGCTTACGAGCTTATGACAATTTTAAGGGGAAGTATATTAAAATGTACGAATTACGTTATTAAGGCAATAATCTTTGACAAATAAAACGATTAGGATAGGGTCTGTTTTATGCTGTATACTAAGGAATAAATGAATGACAAACACTGCATTATGGAACAGACGCAAACAGGCGCTTGGGCCGACCTATTCCCATTTTTATGATGAACCTATTAACATTGTAAAGGGTGAGGGCGTCTGGCTTTATGATGAAAAAGGGACCAAGTATCTTGATTGTTATAATAACGTGGTCTCTGTTGGTCACTGTAATCCCAATGTGGTTAAAGCGCTTAGCGATCAGGCGGCAACGCTTAATACGCATACCCGTTATCTGAATGAAAATATTGTCTCACTTGCAGAAAAATTAAGCAGCAAATTTCCGGCTAAACTCGACACCTGCATTTTCGTTTGTACGGGTACAGAAGCCAATGATCTTGCGCTGCAAATGGCAACGGCGATTACGGGTAATGATGGCGTGCTTGTTAATGAAGCCGCTTATCACGGAAACTCCATAATCATGGGGGCGATGGACGAGCGCCGCAAAGATTTCGGTGAGAAAAAATGGCTTGAAACATTTGAGCCGCCAAACACATACCGTGTTCCTGAAGGAACTGCAGAATCCTTCGCCGCCGAAATTGATAAAGGGATCCAGAGACTTGCGGATAAAGGTACTGAACTCGCGGCGACCATGCTTGATCTTTCTTTTGATAGTAACGGTATATTGATCCCCCCGGAAGGCTACGCCCAGTTGGTTGTGGATAAAACCCACGCCGCCGGCGGACTTGTTATTTGTGACGAAGTTCAAGCAGGCTATTGCCGTCTTGGTGATAATTGGTGGGGCTTTGAAAAATATGACATAGTGCCAGACATCGTAACGCTTGGTAAGCCGATGGGCGCGGGGCATCCTGTAGCTGCTGTTGTTACCACCCGTGAAATTGCCAGCAAGTTTGCTGAAATTGATAGCTATTTTAATACCTTTGGCGGCAACCCTGTTTCTTGCGCCGTTGCATCGGCGGTGCTTGATGAAATTGATAATAATGAACTGCTGAAAAATGTAACCGAAGTTGGCGAGCATCTTAGAGTTGGTCTGGATAAACTGAACGACAAATATGATTTTATCGGTAATATTCAGGGCTCAGGATTATTTTGGGGGCTGGACCTTGTCGAAGACCGGGTCACAAAAGAGCCTATGCATGATGATAAGCTTCGTCACATCACGACCCTTCTTAAAGACGAAGGGGTAATGATGGGCTCAACGGGTCGCTATGATAATATCCTAAAAATCAGACCGCCGCTCATATTCTCAAAAGAAAACGCAGATCAGGCCCTTGCCGCAATAGATAAGGTCTTTTCTGCGTTATAAGGTAAAGATGATTTTACAAAATATGTAAATATATTTACTCATGACGAAGTGCATTGATAGGGCTCATTCTTGCGATAGAAATTGCGTGACCGGATACAGTCATCCAAGCGAGTAGTAGGACGAAAAAACCGGCGCCTACAAAATGAAATACATTTAAATTAATACGGTAGGAAAATTCCATTAGCCATTCATTCATGAAGTAGAATGCAACAGGCCAGGCGAGTAGATTGGAAAATAATACCGGTATTGTAAATTGCCAGACCAGCAATTTCACAATATCAGCTACGCTGGCCCCAAAAACTTTTCTTACCCCTATTTCATTGGTGCGCTTCTCTGCTGCAAAGGCGGAAAGTCCGAATAATCCAAGCCCGGCGATAAAAGTGGCAAGCAGAGAGAAAAAGATGAACATTTTGCCCTGACGCTGTTCGGTGCCATACATTTGATCATATCTTTCTATGGCATAAGAACGTTCAATAGATATATCAGGGACTAGCTCGGTCCATAATGCATCAATAGCTGTAAAAATGGTAGTTTCCTGCTCCGGATTTATATGAATAGTAAGGGCGTTATAAAGAAAGTCCCATGGCAATAAGATCAACGGTTTTGCTTGTGAACGAAGAGACCGCAGTTTTATATCAGCAATCACACCGACGATGGTAACCATGGGTGCTTCAGCATTTGGCCCCGGAAGCCTTCTGGCAACAGCCCCTATGGCAGCTTCAGGGGTTGTAAAGCCAAATTCAAGTGCTGCGGCCTGATTGATTATAATCGGATGAGTGGCTTGAGCATTAGGTTCAACTGCAGGGTTATATTCGTCAGCTTGTCGTGCTGAAGAAAATAACCGTCCGGCAAGCGGTTGGATGTTCCAGGTCTGAAAAAAATCCAGATCAATGGTCATTGTTTCCATCCCGACAAAGCCATCATTAACATCTGATGGCGGCGCATATGGAAAACCTGTAAATCCTGCCCTCGGCACACTATCGGTGGAATAACTCGCGGCCTCAACGCCAGGAATATTAAGAATTTCAGCTTTTAAAGTATCACGCTGAATGGGTTCTAATTCGCCAACGCGGGCGAGCACGAGCCGGTTATCAATATCATATCCGGGGTAAATATCGCGCGCATAGTTTGTTTGCCCGGATATGACAAGTGTCGCGATAATAAGTCCGATAGAGATCGCAAATTGAAAAGTTACCAGCGCTTTACGGATTATAGCATGTTTACTGGAACCAGATCTGCCCGAACGCAATATCCGCACCGGTCTCAAGCCTGAAATCAGGAATGCGGGATACAAGCCCGCAAGCAAGCCTGCCAATAATCCAATCACGAGGAGTTCTACTGCTAGCGCCGGATCAGCGACGAGGTTTAAATTTAATTGCAAGCCGAGAAAATTATTATAGTAAGGTAAGGTGAATTCAACTATCACCAGCGCTAAGAGGAACGCAATGCTGGTAATTATCATAGATTCTCCTATGAACTGGGCAATAACTTGTCCTCGTCTTGCTCCCATTACTTTACGCAGACTGACTTCTCTTGCTCTTTGCATTGAACGGGCGGTTGAAAGGTTGGCAAAATTGATGCAAGCGATCAGAATGATGAGCCCGGCTATGAGTGAGAAAGTATAAACAGTTTTAATATCACCATCTTCACGCACAGAAAATAAATGACTGTCTGGCACTGCAATTAGATTTAACTCAAGCAGGTTACTAGGGTTTAAGTCCGGCCCATAATCAAGATTGCGATCTAGAAAATCAGGTAGTCTGGCTTCAAGTTCACGTGCTGAAATGCCAGGATTTAGAAGGAGATAGCTAGAGGATTTTGGATTATCCCATACGTCGAAAAAGTTCGGGCCGTATCTCGTTTCATCCAGAAGTCCTACAAAGTGAATATCGCTCAAATGAGTATTAGACGGCAAATCTTTCATGATGGCTGTGACAGTGTAATCTATGTCATTGATGATCATATTTTGGTCAAGAGCAGAATTTTCACCAAAATACTTTAATGACGTGGTTTCGCTGATCATAATGGAGTTGGCATTTACTAATGTCGCATCACGATTGCCTTGAGCAATATCAATGTCAAAGAGTGAAAAGAAATTATGGTCGACGAAAGCGATTTGCTCACGAAACAATGTATCCCCTTTTTCTACTACGATGCGTTCATGCATAAAAATTCGTGTTGCTTGTTCTATCTCAGTTGGAAAGGCTATGGTCGCCGTTTTTGCAAAGGGATCAGGTGCAAAAGAAGTAGGTATAGTGTTCCCCCCCGGGTTGTGCAAAGTAAGCTCTACGCGCTGCAAGCGGTCAGCATTGGTCCAGAATTTATCAAAGCTTAACTCATAACGGACAAAGAGCATGATCAAAATGGCCGCTGCTAAGCCAAGCGCCAATCCGCCGATGTTTATGACCGAGAACATTTTGTGGTTAATTAAGTTACGGACCGCAGTCTTTAAATAACTTTGCAACATTGCTTTTCCAATATTTATTAACATTAAGTCCTAACTATTTAGTAATTAGAAATTAAAGTCAATCTCTAATTACTAAATAATTAGGATTTGGAAAATTTTCATTATTTAATAAGAAAATGAAGTCAAAGAGGGCTGTCCTTACTTAAACATCCCCTCAATAAGCTTACCGCTCAAACTTTCATTACTGTCGTGGCTACTGCATCGCAGCCTTGGCTTTATCGAGCTGGTCTTGGATGAAGCCTTGTTCCGGGTCAACTTTGAGCGAGGCTTCATAAGCCTTCGCAGCATTAGCATAGTCTTCCTGAGCCATATAAATATTGCCAACCATTGTATGAGCATAAGGGGTTTTAGGATTTGACTGCTGGCTATATAGCGCGATATCAAGCGCTTGATCCATATTGCCTTTTTCCATAAGTGAATTAGCATATTCGCTTAATGTAAAGCCGGAAAAATCATAAGTATGACCGCCGTAATATTTTTCTTTAAGTTCAGCATATTTTGCTTTGGCAGCTTCGACGCCGCCTGTCGCAATTTCACCGTCCATCACGGACTGGATAAGAAACGGGTTTTCCTGTCCGTGGTGGCATGTGGTGCACTGAACGCGGGTATATTGATGATCGTCGCCGCGATTTAATGCTCTGATATCACGGTTGATACCGCCAGACATTTTCATCATTTCGCGCGCTATTTTCTTGGTTTCTTTTTCATCGGAATCAAAAACCATGCGTCCTTCCCCATCTTCCTCTACCCTCAGGTGGCAATGGGTGCAACGAACGTCAAGGGCGAATGAAAAGTTGCGCATGATGGCGCGTAGTCGCTCTGGAGGAATGTCTTTTGGTAAAATCTGAAGATTTTCTGGATTTTCAAATGGGCTCTGGGCATTTGCAATTGGACTAGAGATAAGCAACAAACTGGTAATAAGATAAATTAATTTCATGATTTCTCACCCTGTAATTGATTTTGGAAGTTAATAGTCTTTTATGTCCGCGCGCTATTATTAGCATTGACTATAACAATCAATGCCCTTTTGATCAACCACATGACGTAAAAGTGATGTTAAGAGGGTGAGATAAGCTTAGTTACTCGCTTTTATGGCGTCTGTAAAACGTTTGAGAGCAGGAGAAATAGCCTTACGGTCCATCATAACCTCAACAAGCTGGAATTTTCCGCGCGTATTATAAGCAATTTCAAGCGCATCTTTTAATTCTGCTCTTGTTGTCACCCGGTAGCCATCGCCACCAAATATTTTTGCATGTTCGGCAAATTCCCAGTCATCCAGATCATTAAAACTCGTGTCCGGCTGAAAAGTCCTGAGCATTTCCCAGCTGCAATTATTAAAGACGATCACCAGTGGATCCCAGCCATAACGACGACAATTGCCCAGCTCCCATCCGGTCATCTGAAAGGCGCCATCGCCGACTAGAATAAGTGGTCTTTCGCCAGTTGTTGCTTGAAGTCCCATTCCCGCAGGAACGCCGTAACCCATTCCGGCATAATATCCCGGCCCTGTGAGTGAGGTCGTCTGAATACTAAGTGTGGTAAAAAGACAATCACCCACATCACTGGCAATTTTCATTTTACCATGTTTATCAAACAGATCATTTACCGCTTTTGCAATATCATGGGGTTCTATTTTACTGTCATCAGCAATAAGACCATTTTTTGGCGCACATGGTTTTCTTATTTCAGGCGCTTCTATCTGTTTTGCGCGATCAAGCAGCGCATCGATAAGACTTTCAAGCGGTATTTTCCGGTAACTATGATATCCCAAATATACTTTGCGGTCAGAGGCCAGAATACTGCTTTTTAAATTAATGCGTGCTTGTGAAACGCCGAAATTAGTATCGGAAAAAATCACCCCGAGCATAAGTAGCGCATCAGACTGTTCGACGGCGTCCGTTATCCTTGGATACCCGGCAAGCCCCATATAGGTGCCAATTAACGGGTCTTCATCTTCAAGTAAAAGTCCGCGAGCCATAAATGTTGTCGCGACAGGAATGCCAAGTTTTCTCGCCAGCAGTGATAGTTTCGCTTCCAGATTAAAACGTCGGATTTCAACTCCAGCAAGGATGGTTGGGCTTGTCGCTTTTTCAAGCCGGCTGAAAATTTCATCGGCGCAGGCAGCTACCGCTTCTGGATCGACAGGAGAAGGGGAAGCTGGAACTACTTCAGCACATTCATCAAAGGTAAGATCACGAGGAATTTCAATATAAACGGGACGTGAATTCTCCTTGCATGATCTTAACACCCGGGCAATTTCTTTATGAGCAGTTTTAGGATCATCCAGAACGGCCTGATCACAGGTAATTTCAGAAAATATTTTTAACTGGCTATCCAGTGTTTTTGCTTGATGATGAAGAAGAACTTTAAGCTGGCCTTCGCGGATACCAGGGCCACCGGAAATAATAACCAGCGGGCTTTTTTCAGCGTAAGCACCTGTTGCGGCATTAAGCACATTAAACGCGCCAGCACCGTAAGTAACGGCAACGACACCGAGCGATGCATTTTCCCGCCCCGCCGCATCAGCAGCAAATCCAACCGCAGGTTCGTGGCTGAGGGTGTAAAAGGGAAGAATTTTGCTCATCTCCATCACTTTAAAAAATGGCAGAATAAAATCGCCGGGAATACCAAAAATTTCTTTGGCACCATGGTCTTTAAGTGCGTAGAGCAGGCTTTCTGCAATGTTCATTGAACTGTCCTATCAAGTATTATATTACCCCCTTGATAGGATCACTCTATTCTAGGTGCAAAAACACTCCTTGACGCAGGTCAAAGAAGTTAATGCAAAAGCTTTGAAAGCTCAAATTTATGATCGGTGGTGCAGAAATCACAGGTTACGGTGATGGTGCCGTCATCAGCGACGTCTTTGAGTTCCTGAAGGTCGAGGCTAGTGAGGGCGGTTCTTATTTTATCCTCGTTGCAGCGACAACCTGCGGCGATATTAGTGTGATCAAATATGCGGATGCCGCTTTCATGGTAAAGGCGCATTAGTAGGTTTTGCAAGGACAGGCTATTATCCAGTAGTTCGGATGCTTTTAAGCTGCCAAGTAATATTGATGATGTATTCCAGTGATCTTTGGTTTCACTTTCATCACGCAGAATTTCATCTTCGGTGTTCCTCGCGTAATGCTGGATCATGACGGCGCCCGCCTGCCATTTTCCGTCATCATCTTTTTCGCAAGAAAGCATGACTTTGGTCGGCAGCTGTTCTGAACTTCTGAAATATTCTTCGGCGGCGTCAGTTAGTTTCTCACCTTCGAGTTTGACGATGCCTTGGTATCTCTCCATAAATTTTCCCTGATCGATGGTAATGGCCAGATAGCCTTTTTCACCAAATATTTCTTCAAGGCTGTCGCCAGCGACAATATCTTCGTCAAATGAAGCATAACCGCGAATATCGCCCTTTAAGCTTTCACTGTTCTTATGAAAATCACTTACGAGTACCCGAAAGGAACCGTCGCCCTTCATCTGGGTGGTTAGAATGCCATCATACTTCATTAAGCTACCAATCAGCGCGGTGAAGGCGAGGGTTTCCCCCATCAACTTACTGACATGATCCGGGTAGTTATGTTTCGTGAGAATTTCATGAACGGCAGGACCAAGACGCACGATGCGTCCCTTAATGTCCTGGCCTTCAATTTGAAAAGGCAGGCAGGTATCTTCCAGAAGTGGTAAAGATTTTTCAGCCATAGACTATTTACCGAAGCACCACATTAAAATGGCTTTTTGAATGTGAAGGCGGTTTTCTGCCTCATCCCAAATTACCGATTGTGGCCCGTCTATTACGTCCGCTGATACTTCTTCGCCGCGGTGGGCCGGAAGGCAGTGCATAAAGAGCGCCGATGATTTTGCCTGTGCCATAAGCGCGCCGTCAACAATATAGGGCGCTAAATCTTTAAGGCGTTTATCAGGATCTTCATCACCCATTGAAATAAAGGTATCCGTTATCACGCAGTCAGCGTCTATTACCGCATCTTTCGGGTTTTCAGTAAGGGTAATTTTTCCACCATTATTTTTCGCCCAGCCAATTTCCTGTTCAAGCGGTGAATATTCCTTAGGGCAGGCCAGCGCAAGTTCACAGTCAAAAAGCACTGCCGCATGAATCCATGATACGGCAACATTATTACCGTCGCCGGACCAAGCAATTTTCTTGCCTTCGATCGGCCCTGAATGTTCTTCAAAGGTAAGGATATCAGCCATAATCTGACAGGGATGAGAAAAATCGGTCAGGGCGTTAATAATGGGAACTTTTGAATATTCGACCATTTCAAGCAGTGCTTCATGACTATTAGCCCGAAGCATTATCGCATCAACAAAGCCCGATAAAACCTGCGCCGTGTCCGAGACACTTTCGCCGCGACCAAGCTGCATATCATGGTTTTGAAGGACAACCGATTTTCCGCCAAGCTGGTGAATAGCCATTTCAAAAGAAACTCTTGTCCGTGTGCTCGGTTTTTCAAAAATCATTGCCAGCGACTGATTTTTAAGGGGCGCGTCAGGATGAACGAAACCTTTGCTCTGGTTTAGTGCGTGGGCGGCTTTTTTTAGCTCTTTTGCTTTTTCAATAATTTCCCGCGCTTCAGTTTTACTTAACGATGCGAGATCAAGAAAATGCTTATGGTCTTTTTTTAATTTATAATGTGTCATTTATCTTCAACATATCTGAACATGTTTTATCAAGTAGCTTTATCGCTTCATGAATATCACCTTCAGTAATATTAAGGGGAGGTAAAATACGCACGGTATTCTCAGCGGCAGCGACGATCAGCATTTTATTTTCGAACGCCGCAATAACAAAATCCCTTGGCTCAACATGCAGCTTTAAGCCAATCATAAGGCCGTAACCACGAACCATTTCAATTATTTCAGGGTATTTTTTGCGTAATTTCATCAGGTCAAGTTTTAACTTATCGGACATTTTTTGCACGTTCCCCAAGGTATTTTCCGCTTCAAAAACATCAAGTACCGCATTCCCCATAGCCATAGCCATCGGATTGCCGCCGTAAGTGGAACCATGGGTGCCTGTTGTCATATGTTTTGCGACATTTTCTGTGGCAAGGCAGGCACCAAGCGGATAGCCGCCGCCAATACCTTTGGCAACGGACATGATGTCAGGTGTTACACCGCTATATTGGTGATAGAAAAGCTTACCCGTACGGCCCATGCCACACTGAATTTCATCATATATAAGCAATATGCCGTGTTCATCGGCAATATCACGCAGGATTTGTAGATTATCATCTGAAACTTGCCGAATTCCGCCTTCACCCTGAATAGGTTCAATCATTATGGCAGCTGTTTCATGGGTGATGGCTTCTTCCACATTTCTCATGTCGCGGTGAAACCTAATAACATCAAAGCCGTCAACTTTAGGACCAAAGCCTTTGGTCAGTTTTTCTGAACCGCCAGCTGCAATGGTTGCAAGCGTCCTGCCGTGGAAGCTACCTTCAAATGTGATGACACGGTAGCGCTCTGGTTGCTCGTTCGCATCATGATAACGTCTGGCCATTTTAATGGCGCACTCAACGGCTTCTGCGCCGGAATTGGTGAAAAACATACTGTCGGCAAATGTAAGCTCACGTAATCGGTTCGCGAGTTTTTCCTGTCCGGCAATATGATAAATATTTGATGTATGCCAAAGCTTTTCCGCCTGATCCTTCACTGCCTTAACCAGTGCCGGGTGACAATGACCAAGACAGTTCACGGCAATCCCGCTACCAAAATCAAGATATTCGTTACCATCAGTATCATAAAGACGCGATCCGGTTCCGTACTCGAAAGTGACATTCATCCGTGCATATGTCGGCAGTATTGGCGATATATTATTTTGTTTTTCGGTCATTATTTCGTACAATCTTTTGTATAGAAAGAGGTCTTTTGGCCCATTATGGCTTGGTTTTCAAGTAAAAAATGCGTGGATTTCGCTACGCGCGCAATTTATATCCACTTTTAAACATCTTATAACAGCTAATCCAAAGCACGATATTTATAGCCAGTATATAGCAAACGCCAATCATCGGGTCGGCTTCTGCCCGGCCGGTAAAGCCGTACCGAAAGCCATCAATAAGATAAAAGAACGGGTTTACCTGACTGATATTATACCATATGCCACTTAAGCGTTCGATTGAATAAAAAGTCCCTGATAAAAAAGAAAGCGGCATAATGACAAAATTACTAATCGCCGATGTTTGATCAAAACGCTGCCCCCAGATGCCGGTCATAATACCCAAGAGAGAAAGCATCATCGCCCCGGATACGCTAAAATATAATATCGCCCAGATATGGGTAAAGGATAAATCTGTCATAATGCTCATGGATATAAGCACAAAAAATCCAACCATTACACCGCGGGTGATACCACCAAGCGCATAAGCGAGTGATATTTCCTTGGCCCCGAGTGGCGCGAGCAGGATATCAACTATATTGCCCTGCATTTTTGAGCCGATAATTGACGATGCCGTATTGGCAAAGCTATTTTGAAGGATCGACATTATAATAAGGCCTGGCGCAAGAAACACAGAATAAGGAATATCACCAATATAACGGTCATTTCCACCGAGCGCTAATGTGAAAATCATCATGAACATTAATGTGGTAATAACTGGTGCCCCGACCGTTTGGCCGAATACTTTGCAATACCGTCTGACTTCTTTTTCATAAAGCGTGCGAAAGCCGGACCAGTTGAAGGAACCCATTCTTTTCTTTTTAAATTCGTTTATTGCTTTTTCACTGCCGGGCATTATTAAAACCTGATTAATTATTTTGAATATATAACTTATAAAATAAAATAGGGTATAGAAGCAATCTCAACTTGACGTTTTTTCAATAGGCTATTAAATAGCCGGGATTAAAGCGTGGCAATATAATGAATTTATGCTATATGTGTGCGCTTAGTGTAATAGATATGAGGATTAAGAATGGCTTGGACTGATGACCGCGTAGAAAAACTCCGTGAATTATGGGATAAAGGATTAAGCGCGAGCCAAATAGCCAAAGAACTTGCCGAAGGTGTCACCCGTAACGCTGTTATCGGTAAAGCGCACAGAATGGGGCTGGCGTCACGTCCGTCTCCTGTGAAATCTGATCCGGCAAAAATTGCAGCGGCGGCTGCCAAGAAAAAAATTGCCCCCAAAAAAGCATCAATGAAAGTGCCACCCACAAGCGGCAAGATATCAATACTTGATCTGACTGAAAGCATGTGCAAATGGCCAATCGGTCATCCGGGTGAAGAAAATTTCCATTTTTGCGGTAAACCATCGCAACCGGCATTTCCATACTGCGCTAATCACTGTATTGAAGCCTATCAGGTTCAGCAGCCGCGACGCGCACGCCGTAATACCCGTCGCCGTATAATGGCAACTCCGGTAAAATAACATTTCCTAATTGATTCCCATTGCAAGCGAGACTTAATCATATTAAGCTCGCTTTCATCATTCTATAGGGAAAAAAAGGAAAAATCATGAAAGCTCTATTTAAATTGATGTTAATCACGGTTAACGTGGTGGCATTTACAATATTACCTGTAAAAGCGCAGGAAGATTATACTCTACCCTCATATAGTTCACGTGACGGCTTCGTACCAGTGGTCGGCAGAGGAGGCATGGTCAGCGTACGAGAAACCATTGCAGCTAAAGTTGGCGCCGAAATTCTGGAACAGGGCGGTAACGCCATTGACGCAGGTGCGGCCATCGGTTTTGCACTTGCTGTAACGTATCCTGGTGCAGGAAATATCGGCGGAGGTGGCTTTATGGTCATTCATAAAGCGAGTGAAGATAAAACGGTTGCTATTGACTACCGCGAAATGTCGGCTGGTGCAGCCACTCACGATATATATATTAATGATGAGGGCGAAATTGATCAGGAGCTTGCCAGACGAAGCCGCCTTTCAACGGGTGTGCCGGGAACTGTTGCCGGTATGGCGTTAGCAGTTGAAAAATACGGAACTATGACTTTAGCGCAAGTAATTGCTCCTGCATATAAGCTCGCTCACGAAGGTTTTGAAATGTATACGCATCTTGAACTCTCTCTCGCCCGTAGCCAAGAGCGCCTTGGGGCTGATCCTGCTGCGAAAAAAGCATTCTACAAAGCGGATGGCAGTACTTATAAAACAGGTGAAAATTTCAAGCAGGAAGATCTTGCAAAATCATTAAAATTAATAATGGATGATGGGCCGAGTGCTTTTTATACCGGATCAATTGCTGAAAAAGTAGCCGCTGATATGGCCGCAAATGGTGGACTGATTACCATGGAAGATATGGCTGCCTATAAAGTATATGAACGCGAGCCTGTCATGGGAAGCTATAAAGGCTATACCATTGCGACTATGCCACCACCATCATCAGGTGGTGTTCATATGATTCAAATGATGAATATGCTGGAAAATGATGATCTTAAATCAAAAGGTCATAATAGTGCGGCAACGCTTCACCTTTATATTGAAAGCATGCGTCAGGCTTATGCGGACCGTAGTCTTTATGCAGGTGATCCGGCTTTCTTTGATGTGCCGGTGGAAAAATTAATTGATAAAGAATATGCCGCAGAAATTCGTTCGCGTATTCCAATGGACCGCGCGCGTCTATCATCAGAAGTTGCACCGACGAAAGGCCTTAATGCTGAAAGCATGGAAACTACTCATTATTCAGTAATGGATGCTGAAGGAAATGCTGTGAGTAATACTTACACCCTTAACTTTGGTTTTGGTAATGGCAAAATGGCTGCTGGTACAGGATTTCTTCTTAATAATGAACTTGATGACTTTGATCATCTTCCTTATGAGCCGGATGCTAACGGAAATATCAGTGGCAAGGCTAATGCCCAGGAAGGTCACAAAAGACCTCGTTCTTCCATGACGCCAACTATTATATTTAAAGACGGCAGACCGTTTTTAGCGACCGGTAGCCCGGGCGGCGGAACGATCATTAATACAGTGTTCCAAACCGTGATGAATGTTGTTGAGTTTGAAATGAATGTGGCGGCCGCTTCAAGCAAACCACGTATCAATCATCAATGGATGCCTAATATGACGACTATTGAAAGTGGTGTCAGTCAGGATACGCTAAATATCCTAACCGAAATGGGCCATATTTATAACGCTGGACGAAGAACGCTTGGTAGTACAAATTCTATCGTTTACCGCGACGGATATTTTTACGGTGCCCATGACCCCAGGAGTATGAATGCGGCGACTATTGGCATAAACTAAACGCTATAATATACAGCTTTTAAAAGGCGGGTCCTGGTGGCCCGCCTTTTTCTTTTGCAAATTTTTTATAGATGTGTAGGGTGTTTTCAATGATCACATCGAAAGAGAAAAAAATGAAATTAAAGTTATTAGTTTTAGTGGCGTGTCTGGTGAATATATCAGTTCCTGCTGCTTTCGCACAGGAGCAAACACCGCGTCTTGATACCAAAGACCGTTTTGTTCCGGTGATCGGCCGTAATGGCATGGTCTCATCGCGTGAAAAAATGGCATCACAAGTTGGTGTTGATATCCTTAAAGCAGGGGGTAACGCCGTTGATGCAGCGGTCGCCGTTGGTTTTGCAATGGCAGTGACATACCCGCAAGCCGGTAATATTGGCGGTGGTGGCTTTATGGTTATTCACCTAGCGGAAGAAAATAAATCAATTGCTATTGATTACCGTGAAATGGCGCCGGCAGCGGCCAGCCGTGATATGTATTTAAACGATGACGGTTCAGTGGATAATGCCGCGTCAAAATACACTTATAAAGCAACAGGCGTACCGGGAACGGTTGCCGGAATGGTTCATGCGCTGGAAAATTACGGCACCATGTCACTGGCTGAAGTAATGAAGCCGGCTTATGATCTGGCTAATGACGGCTTTCCGCTTTACACATATCTTGAAGGTTCTCTTAATGCCCGAAAAGAACGCATGTTGCAAAGCCCTGCTGCGTCGAAAGTATTCTATAAAGCTGACGGCACGTCCTATAAATACGGCGAAACATTAAAACAGAAAGACCTTGCCTGGTCCTTAAAGCAAATAATGGACGGTGGTAAAGATGCCTTTTATAAAGGCGAAATTGCAAAACGCATTGTCGCTGATATGGAAGCACACGAAGGTCTGATCACTATGGAAGACATGGCAAATTATGTTGCCTTAGAGCGTCCCGCTATTGTCGGTGAATATAAAGGTCATAAAGTAGTCACCATGCCGCCACCATCATCGGGCGGTGTTCATCTGGTGCAGATTATGAATATGCTGGAAAATGATGATCTTAAAGCAAAAGGTCATAATAGTGCAGCAACGCTGCATCTTTATATTGAAAGCATGCGTCAGGCCTATGCCGACCGTAGTAAATATCTTGGTGATCCTGATTTTGCTGTAGTTCCTGTAGAAGAACTAACCAGTAAGAAATATGCGAAACTTATCCGCGATCAAATTCCAGCGGATAGATCACGCCGCTCCACCGATATAGCGCCGGCTCTTAATCTGGTTGCTGAAAGCCCTGATACCACACATTATTCCGTAATGGATAAGTACGGTAATGCGGTTAGTAACACCTATACCCTTAACTTTAGTTACGGTAACGGTGCCATGGCGGCGGGTACTGGTATTATGCTTAATAATGAAATGGATGACTTTTCCGCTAAACCCGGCACACCTAATGGTTACGGCCTTATTGGCGGCGAAGCGAACAGTGTTCAACCAAGAAAACGTCCACTATCATCCATGACACCAACGATTGTTCTGAAAGATGATAAACCGTTCTTCGTAACCGGTAGCCCCGGCGGAAGCACGATTATCACTGTGGTACTTCAAAGCGTATTCAATGTGCTTGAGTTCGAAATGAACGCCATGCATGCGCTTGCAGCACCAAGAATTCATCATCAATGGCTTCCAGATTCCGTCATGATGGAAGAAGGCATTAGCAAGGATACAAAAGATATCCTGATTGGCATGGGTCATACCATCGCCCCCATGCAATTTACCATCGGCTCGTTAAGCACCATTATGCTTAAAGATGGCATTCTATATGGCTCCGCCGATATCAGAAGCCTTGATGCTGCAGCGATAGGTTACTAGGTTTTATATATACGATTTGAGAAAGGGGCGAACTTAACGGTTCGCTCCTTTTTTGTGCCTAAAATATCTTTTAGCAGCTTATAATCTTATCAAGCGCCTTCCCAACAAAGCTGTTTATGCGCCATCCGGCCTCGGTCAGTTCGAGAATATAGACTGTTCCGCTTATGGATATGTTGCTGTTATCGGTGCGCTTTCTGGTGTTAAAGCCGCTTACGATGGCGGATGTTGGTGATGAAACGCAGATATTCTGGATCGTGAAGACGGAACGGGCGTAATTGGGGTTGTCCTTTTTAATATTGGCGTAGGACGTATAATAATTTTCGTTTGACGCTTCCGCCGAAGAATAAGTGCGGCCAGTGCCCAGAATAGTCCACGGAATTGTGTGGGTCTCAACGGGGATTTTATCCATTTCATTAGCTGAAAAATAACGGTAATATTTTTCGACTATGAGTTTGACTTCTTCCTTTATGCGAATTTCCTGCGAAGGTGATACTGCATTTGCTTCAGCTTCCTGCGCGGTGACGTTGGTCGTCAGGCTTATCAGAATTATTATGAAGCCTGTGACGATAGAGGAGAAAATTTTGACCATTTTATTTATCCTTTTTAATGCAAATACCATATTGGTTCACAGAAACCGAGTAAGCGCTTCTCTGTAATTTCTACTTGCCTGAACTTCTGAACCATTTTTCAGAGTAAGCAGGTATTTTCCGCCTGTTGTTGGTTGGAGCTTCTCTACCATATTGGTATTGACGATGGTTGAGCGGTGGATGCGTTTGAATATTTCAGGATCAAGCCGCTTATCCATATTCTTCATGGTTTCGCGTAATATGTGGGTTTTGTCAGATGTATGCAGGCACATATAATCACCAGCAGCGTCAATCCATTCGATGGTGCTGACATCGACGAGGGTAATCTCACCGCAGTCTTTGATGTTAAAGTGCGTTTCAAATTGTTTTTTGCTTGTGATGTCATCGGCAGTGAGAATTTCTGATAGCTCAATGGCCGGTGGACTATCAAGTGATCGGATCAGATCGATCAGCTTAGCATTTTGTTCAATGGCGACATGTTCGGCAATTTGTTCACGTACTTTTAAAATAGCCTGCCCCAGCCTGTCTTCATCAATGGGCTTAAGCAGATAATCAGAAGCGTGTGTTTCAAAGGCCTGTATCGCGTATTTATCAAAGGCGGTGGCAAAAATGATTATTGGCAATACTTCATTAGCAAGCGCCTTTACCACATCAAAACCGTCAAGGCCGGGCATTTGAATATCAAGAAATACCAGATCGGGCTTTTCGGCCCGCACTTTTTTTATCGCTTCGCGGCCATTGGCTGCTGTGCCGACAATTTCTATATCATCAAAACCTTCAAGGCGCAGGTTTAAGCCTTTAAGCGCCAGCGGTTCATCATCAACGAGTAGAGTACGTATGGTTTTATTCTGCATCTATCTGCCCCTTATTTGTTTCAAACGGGATATTAATATTGATCTGAAGTCCACCTTCATCACGGTTATTAAGCTCTATAGTATGATCGCCAGGATAAAGCTGTCTTAATCTG
This sequence comes from Kordiimonadaceae bacterium, assembly GCA_018660225.1. Lineage (GTDB taxonomy): Bacteria > Pseudomonadota > Alphaproteobacteria > Sphingomonadales > Emcibacteraceae > Pseudemcibacter. The sequence continues at coordinate 15,376 of JABJKT010000033.1, read as the reverse complement.
TTTTTAGTGTTTTCAAGCCCGACACCGCTCGAGCTTTCATTATATTTATGCTCGGTTGGCTGATCGGATAATCCGGGCCCCGTATCACGAAGCTCGATTTCAAGTCGCTCGCCATTACGTTTTATATCTAGTGATATTTTACCGCCATCTTCCATGGGGGCGATGGCATATTTTACGGCATTTTCCACAAGTGGCTGAAGAAGAAGGCTAGGCACTAGCGCACTTTTTGCTTCATCGGAAATCTGAAAGTCGAGCACGAGCCGTTCTTCAAAACGTACCTTTTCAATATCAAGATAAAGCCAAAGTGCATATACTTCCTCATCGATCGATATTTTTTGTTCGGGCTGATTAACAAGGCTGAAGCGTAAAAAGGCGCTCAGTTTAGTAAGCATACCGTTTGCTTCTTTTGATTGTTTATCAAGAACCAGCGTCGATATAGCGTTCAGGGTGTTAAACAGGAAATGTGGATTAATCTGATATCTAAGCATTTGTAGCTGTGCGTGGTGGGCCTGTGCGACCGCTTGCAGATACATTTCTTTTTGTTCAAGAAGAAGGAAATGATAATTGATAATGAAATAGGCGCCGGTCCAAATCAGTAACACGAATAGATCATAAAGTGCCCGTCCAGCGACAAATTCATAAAGCTGGATATCAATGAATATAGTTTGAAGCACTATCCAAGTATCAATGGCGCTGAGGATTAAGGCTGAAATAACAATAAGAGTGGCGATTGATAAAATCATTGTCGTTGGCGGAAAATCACTTTGACGCAGTTTACGGTAGATAAGCCTTAAAAAAACGGTGATGATAAAGCCGCTTATGACTGATGTGGCCACTGTGACCAGAAAAAATGATTGTTCGCCATCAGCAAACGAACTGAGCGCCCGCGTTGCACCAAAGGCAACCCACCCGGCGATTTGAAGTTTCCAGAAAAGACTGTTTTTATTCTTATATTGTTTTTCTATAAAATTTGCCAATAGAGCCCTTAATTTACATTGGAGACAATATGAACATCCTGTTGAGGGTAGGGGAAGCTGATCCCTTTTTCATCAAACCGGTGTTTTATATTTTTTGTAAGTGCCGCTTTAAGGGGCCAGTAATTTCCAGCATCAGTCCAAACGCGTACAACAATATCAACGGAACTAGCGCCAAGCTCACCGACAAACATCGCCGGTTCCGGTGTTTTATGTGCCCGGTCATCACCATCAATGACACTACCGATTTCGGTAATGGCCTTATCAATATCATCATCATAACCAATGCCAATGACCATATCGACACGGCGTGTGCTGTTGGCGGAAAAGTTTTTAATCGATGATCCCCAAATTTGGCTATTGGGGATTATAATTTTTACATTATCGCCCGTTGCCATTTCGGTAACAAATAGTCCGAGATGCTTAATAGTTCCTGCGTGACCCGCTGCATCAATAAAATCGCCAACTTTGAAAGGACGGAAAATAAGCAGCATCACACCAGCCGCCACGTTGCTTAATGTACCTTGCAGTGCAAGACCAATTGCCAGTGACGCCGCACCGAGTATGGCAATCAGGCTGGCCGTTTCTACACCGAAGCGATCAAGAACCGCAAGAATGGTGAAAATTATTATGACATAACGTGCCAGGCTAGAGAAAAAAGCGCCAAGGGTGTGATCAATTTTTTTGCTTTTACTGCAAAGACCAAGCACCATTCTTTGTGCTGAGCCTGCAATGGTTAAGCCAATGATAAGAATTATAATGGCGAAAAGGATGTTAAGGCCGTAATTAGTCCCCAGCTCTATAATCATATCTTTATACTCAGTGATGCTGTCTTCCATGATTCTCTCTTTTCTTCAATGTGTTGAATATTAAAAGTAGGGCTTTATTGATAATGGTGCAATAATTTTATTTGCATTCATTCATAGCTTGAAGAAGAGCGTCGAAGGGAAGCGTCACGCAGGTCTGCCTACTTTTATGATCCCTAACCACATTAAAAACGTCAAGATCGCTCCACTGATCATCTGGCCAACTGTTTAAATCAGGGCCATTGGCATCACTCAGGGAATGCATAATTTTATCAACAAGTTCAGTGAGTGTTGTTTTATCAAGTCCATGGTAATGCTCACCAAGAACGGATGCACTAGCCTGACAAAGGGCGCAGGCTTTGGCTTCATGCGTAAAACTGACAAGTTTATCGCCGTCCATCTTTATAAAAACTTTAATCCGGTCGCCGCACATTGGGTTATGGACCATGACGCTGTGGTCGGCATCTTCAAGGATGCCGTGGGCTGTCGCATTTGCAGCATGTTTTAAAATAGTTTTTTGGTAAAGCTTATCAATCATGACTTACGACTAATATATATTACTACCTCTGTCCAGTGTTCTAAGTATAATGTGAATACACATGTGGCAAAATCGAACATTGCCTGTCCGATTTTGGTTGCTTTTCTAGGAAATAATGGTAAAAATCAAGAAAATTTAGGGTAGGCTAGGGAACTAAATAAGAAACTACAATGAAATGATTTTAGTAATGAATTCCATTTTGATATTCTTAACTCTTTGATTTTTCTAAATTTTTCACATTAACAATTTTTAAAAAGAGTTTTTTAAATGGAAGAATTAATTTTTGACTTTGATATGAAGGTTTCTGCCGCGATTCTCGTGCTTACCTTCGCAGGTATCTTTAGTGAGCATGTTCACGGTTTTCACCGTGCAAAATTTGCTATGCTTGGTGCCGGTGCAATGGCCTTGGTTGGTCAGTGGTATGGTTTTTATGACTATGAAATGGCGATTGAAGTAATCGACTGGAACGTGATTTTCCTACTTGGTTGTATGATGACCATTGTGGCTATCATGATCCCTACAGGTGGTTTTCAGAACCTAGCTGTAGTGCTTGCACGCGCCAGTAAAGGGCGACTTTACATGATGCTTGCGCTTATTGGTACTGCGGTTACGGTTATCAGCTTGTTGCTTGATAACGTGACAACCGTTGTTATCTTTGGCCCACTTATTATTATGATTGCCCGTACACTTGCTATTTCTCCTATTCCTTATCTAATGGCGGCTGCGCTGCTTTCTGATACGGGTGGTGTGGCAACGCTTGTTGGTGATCCACCTAACCTTATGATCGGCTCTGCTGCTGATATTTCTTTTAACACATTCTTCATTCACATGGGCCCTCCGGTACTTGTGGCTTGGGTTGCAGTGCTTGTAATTCTTAAGTTCCTCTTTAAAGAAGAACTTGCAGAGACACCGCGTCCTTGGGAAGAAATTGAAGAAATTCCAATTACTAATAAAAAGCTTTGGTACTGGTCATTAGCGATCTTAGGCATAATGGTTGTTCTGTTTATCAATCATACTTCTCTTGGCTGGGATGCTTGGGTTGTGAGTGCTGCCGGTCTTACGGCTTTACTATTTGTAAGTCGTCATGTTGAAATGGACCATACACTGGAAGAAGTTGAAATGTCGCTTCTCCTGTTCTTTACCGCGCTGTTTATGCTTATCGGTGGTGTTGAACATAGTCAATTCCTTGAATATCTAGGACAGCAAATCTTACCACTCGTGACAAGTGATTTGAAGCTTGCAGCAATTGTATTGATGTGGGTTGCAGCTGTTCTGTCAGCGGCGATTGATAATATTCCGTTCACGGCTGCGATGATCCCGATTATTCTTGGTCTTGAAACACAGGGTATTAACGTTGCGCCACTTTGGTGGTCGCTTGCTATCGGTGTTGGTATGGGCGGTAACGGTACACATATTGGTTCAACAGCCAACGTTTATATCGTGACAATTTCAGAGCGTCTTGCTCGTGAAACAGGAAATCCTGCTATGGCTATTACGCCTGTCTTATGGATGAGAAAAGGTCTTCCGGCCATGTTCCTGACACTGATCCTTTCAAGTATTATTTTCTGGATATTCTTTGACTGGTTTACAGCACCGGTTAGTGGTGTCTAAGAAACATTCTTGAATAAATTTTATTGAAAAAACCCGGCTCTTAAGCCGGGTTTTTTTGTCCTTTTCAAAAAAAAATATAAATTTCTATACCTATGGCCTTATTCTCTATAATGTTATTTCTTAAAAATAATAATAAGTCATAAAATAAGAGGGATTAAATGTTAGCAATAAATGATTTTTTAATTTGGTTAAATAGTTTTCTTGGAGGTGCATTTTGGTTTCCATATTACCTTTTGGGAATTGGATTATTTTTTACGGTCTATCTAAAGTTTCCACAAATCAGGTTTTTCAAACATGCCTGGCGCGTTCTATTAGGTAAAGACAAAGAATTTGAAGACCATAAAGCCAGCGGTGAAACATCGCATTTCCAAGCCATGTCTATGGCCCTTTCAGGAACCATTGGTACAGGGAACATGGGCGGCGTTGCCCTTGCAATTTATTTAGGCGGACCGGCGGCTATTTTCTGGATGCTTATGACAGCAGCCATGGGGATGACGACCAAATTCGTCGAAGTATCCCTTTCTCATAAATACAGAATAACCACTGATGACGGTACGGTCGCCGGTGGACCGATGTATGTTATGGATAGGGGGCTTGGCTGGAAGCCGCTAGCAGTGGTATTTGCCATCGCAGTTGTCCTAAGTTCTTTTGGTTCTGGCAGCATGCCACAGGTCAATAATATCGCTCAGGTAATGACCAGCACATTTGGTATCGAAAGCTGGATCAGTGGTTTGGTACTTTCCGCGCTGCTCGCTTTTGTGATTATTGGCGGGATTACCCGTATAGCCAGTTTCGCAGCCCGTGTTGTTCCAGCAATGGCGGCGCTTTATCTGGTAGGTTCACTTTGTGTAATTGCATCAAACTATGAACAAATTATACCGTCGTTCATCTCAATATTTGCTGATGCCTTTACCGGTTCAGCGGCACTTGGCGGTTTTATCGGCGGTGCATTCGCACAGGCCTTTGGCATCGGTGTTGAACGTGGTCTATTCTCTAACGAAGCTGGACAGGGTTCATCGGCTATTGCCCATGCGTCTGCCATTACAGAAGAACCAGTATCAGAAGGAACGGTAGCCTTGCTTGAGCCGTTCATTGATACGATTATGATTTGTACCCTGACAGGGCTTGTGATTTTATCATCAGGAGCCTGGACCGAAAAATATCAAAATACTTTCCAGGCCGCTGATTTTAGCATTCTGCAAGGTGAATATTCAGATACGGACCCTGTAGAGAAAGAAGCTCTCTTTAAGCATATAAACGGTATTGCAGGATCCAATATTCAAACCCTGAATGCGGAGATTGATATTGTCGCCGGTAAATTGGTTTCAACTGGCTCAACTGTTACGAACGCCCGTTCAGTTGCAGAGGAAGTCGTATTCTCCAAGGACGATGCAAATGGTGAACTACAGCCATATAGCGGAAAGCTTTTGGTGGTTGATGGAAATCTCGACGATTCAGATGTGGTGGTGGCAGGTAAGTCACTTGTTCATTCTGCTACGCTGACCAGTATGGCCTTTACCAAAAGCTTCTTAGGTGAAAACGGTAAATATATTGTCGCTATCGCGCTAACCTTATTTGCCTTCTCAACGGCAGTGGCCTGGTCATATTATGGTGACCGCGCCATTACGTATCTCTTAGGTGCTAAGGCGGTGCTACCATATCGCTGCGTTTATGTTATTGGCTTCTTTGTTGCCGCTATTTCCGATACGGCTATTATCTGGACCATAGCGCTTATCACTGTGGCCCTGATGACCATACCAAACGTAATTTGTATGTTTATGATGCGTAAAGAGGTTAAGTCGATGGTTGAGGATTATGCAGAGAAGATTAAACGTTAACTAATTCATCAATTGATATTTTATTTTAAAAGGCAGGTGTAAATACCTGCCTTTTTTTTAGAAAACAACTTTCTTGTCGTGTACTAAAATTAACTATTTATTAACAAATAAACTTATACAACCATAAAATAAGAGTAATTACTTGATTTTATGGTTGTTTTTCAATAGGATTTTGTAAGGATGTTATTGAATATGTAACTATGAGGCGCTTTTACTCTTAATTATTGAATGCAAATTATAATATAATATTTAGAAAAGATAATGCTAAACCCATATTATATTTGTAGAAATACCAATAATCAGATTAGAGTAATTGTAAGGGTACGTTTTATAGTTGTTAAAAAATAGGAAGTTCAAGACAATGAGTAGCAGCGCAATAAAAAGTTTGACTACTGACAATGATAATGAATTAAAAACAGGGTCAACATCAACATCAAGTGAACAGGATGCCGCTTTAGCATCTGAGCATTTTGATGAAATTTCAGGTTCTATCAAGTGGTTTGATGATATCAAAGGTTATGGTTTCATCGAAGCTGACGACGAAGAAAATCGCAGAAAAGGCGATATTCTGGTCCATTTTTCAATTTTAAAAGAACATGAACGTGGTTCCTTACCAGAAGGAACTAAGGTCACGTGTCTTTCAGCTAATCGTCCAAAGGGGCGTCAGGCGGTAAAGATTTTAAACTTTGATATGACCACTGCAGTCGAAAAGGCTGAAAGTGAGCAAAGTTTCATCATCGAGAATAAAGATTATTCTGATGATGATTATGTTGAGGTTACCGTTAAATGGTTCAACAAAGTTCGTGGATACGGATTTGTAAACCGTGGTGACGGGGGACAGGATATATTTGTTCATATGGAAGTGCTGCGACATTATAGTATCGAACAGTTAATTCCAGGCCAGGTTTTATCTGTCGTAATTGAAGATGGTGAGCGTGGTTTAATGGTAAATGCTATTAAAGCTGATGATTAACGCCAGTTAGATTTTTCCTATATTTTTATTCCAATTAAAATCAAAGAAACGCCTTTAAATTGCCTTGGTTTCCTGTCAATATGCATGCAAACGACAGATAATTTGTCGTGTGAAAGGATGTGAAATGGTCTTTGGGTTGCAAGTAAATAATTATTATAGCAATGGAGAATTAGAAAAAATAAGAGTTTTTTTTCTATACGCTATTTTACCATTAATAATCACTCTTGCTGTGTCCTCTACTGTGATGGCGCAGACTAATTTCCCCACGGGCGAACTTTCCATCAAAACCGAAAATACTGTTTATGATTTTCAAATTGAACTGGCGCTTGATGATAGTCACCGGCAATATGGAATGATGTTCAGAAATAACATGGACGATATGAGCGGTATGTTATTTGTATATGATGAAAAAAGAAGGCTTAGTATGTGGATGAAAAATACCTTCATTTCACTGGATATTCTTTTTATAGGTGACGATGGAAAAATTATGAGAATTGCCCATTCCAGGCAGCCAAGGTCGCTTTCATTAATACGTTCCGGCAGTGAAGCAAAGGCGGTTCTTGAGCTAAAAGGCGGCATTGCAAAAAGCTTGGGAATTGCCGAAGGTGACGTGATAATTCATTCTACTTTTGAAAATTTATCAAAATAACAAAGTTTCCGAAAATAACGCTTGCGCCTATGCGCCCCATCGCGTATTAACCCAACCACAATTTGTTTTTGCAAATTGTTCTCTTCGGTCGGGGAGTGGCGCAGCCTGGTAGCGCACCTGTTTTGGGTACAGGGGGTCGCAGGTTCAAATCCTGTCTCCCCGACCATTTTATTTTTCAATTATTATGAATTGATATCTTGCTTGTAAATGTCTAACTGACGCGTTGCAACGTCAGTCCATCTATACTGTTTAACACTGTCTGAAATTTGTTCACGTGACTGATTTAGGCTTTTAATCTTATCAATTGCGTTTATAAGGCTATATTCATCACGGCCTTGAAGTAATATGCCGTTATCCTCATTTAAAACTTCTGATACACCACCAACATCACAGGCGATTACCGGTGTGCCAGTGGCAAGACTTTCGAGCACCACATTAGGCATTCCTTCCATAGAAGACATAAGGATGGTTGCTGTGGCCCCAGCATAAAACTCCGCTAGTTTTTTCTGGTCCAGATGTTTAATGAACTGCACACGTTTCTGAATGCCCAGTTCTTTAGCCTGCTTTTTCAAAGCGCGTCTTTGCTCACCGTCACCAACTATAATAAGTCTTTTTTTGCTAAGCTCGGCAAAGGCATTTAATGTGATATGATGTCCTTTAAGTCCAATAAGGTTTCCGACACTTAAATAATATTTTTCTCTTAAGGGATTGGGTTTTATATCCGCGTTAAAATTTTCTGGATCAATGCCATTTATAATGACGGTAAGCTTGCTCTCAGGCACGCCGTAAGTGAGCAAAGCTTGTTTGAGCGCATCACTAACGCAGATAACCTTTGATGAATAGTCTATGGCCTCTAAAATCTGATCACGGGCTTTTTTATTTTCCATCCAGTGGTTAACATCGCTGCCTCTTGCGGTAAGGATTAGAGGTTTGTTGTGATTGCTTGCAACTTTATATGCCGCAACACCATCAGGATAAAGATACTGACCGTCCACGACGTCAAATGTATCACTGCCTGGGTATAAGTCTTCAATGATATCTTCAGCGGCTTTGGCCATTGAAGAAGCGTTATCAAAAAGTCCCATAGACGGCAAAGTGAAGTATTTTGGATGATAAATATCAATGCCGTCTTGATTTTCATGCTCAGGCATATCTTCGTATAGCTTGTATCTATCCGTAAGTTTTCTGATCCATTTACACTGCGGTACAGGGGCAATGACTTTACGGCTGAAATTATCAAGTTTGTCCATCGCCTGAAGGCGGTTTTTAACAAATATTCCGTGGCGCGGCTGCAGTGCATTTGGGTAAAGGGTTGTCAGGGTCAAAATATCCATGACTAGGAGTGCCGCGATAAAAATTGGCGAAACATCATCAATGTCCACAGCGAGGCGCTATAATCACGTAGTCCGGATTGATGATCTTTTATAAGTCTTTCCAGATAGGCAGGATCAAAATATCCACTATCCAACATCTGTTCACTTAAAACGCTGTCTTTTATCTTATCCTTAAGTTCGTTTCGAAACCAGCTTGCAAGGGGAACGCCGAAGCCCATTTTAGGTCTGTATAAAATATCATGGGGCAGCTGACCTTCCAGTGATTTTTTGAAGATGTATTTGCCTTCGCTGCCTTTGAGTTTATAGCTTGGTGGTAAGGTAGCGATCCAGCCGACCAGTTCATGATCAAGCAACGGAACGCGCACTTCAAGTGAATGTGCCATTGATGCGCGGTCAACTTTGGTTAGAATGTCGCCTGGAAGGTATGTTTTTATATCCAGATATTGGATCAGAGATAACGGATCGTCAGTGCCTGCATTCTCAGCGTGTTTCTTAAAAACCTCAAGGGTATTATAGTCCTGTAATTCGCTCTTCATTGACTGACTGAACAGGAGTGATCGCATTTCAGGTTTGAATATGGATACGCCGTGGAAATAGCTTTCTACGCTCGAGCGCGCCAGGCCTTGAAATGTAGTTTTGGCTCTGAATACGCGTGGGGCCCAGTCGGCCTTGGGATAAACATTGCCTAAAAAGCCAAACAGTGGGTTTCTGATAGCGTCAGGAAACATTCCGCGCATTTTTTCTTCAAACATGTGAAGTTTATATCTGCGGTATCCGCCAAGATGTTCATCACCGCCATCACCGGAAAGAGCCACCGTCACTTTTTTACGTGCGAGTTCACATACCCTGAACGTAGGGAGGGCTGAACTGTCGGCGTAAGGTTCATCATAATAATCCATCAAGCTGTCAACTAAGGAATAATCGTTAGGGTCGATGACTTTTGATTGGTGGTTTGTTTTATATTGTTCCGCGATTTGCTGGGCGTAGTCTGCCTCATCGAATTTCGGATCAGCAAAGCCAATGGAGCAGGTGTTGACAGGATCTTCATTGTTACGGGCCATGTTTGCGACAACCGCACTGGAATCTACACCGCCAGACAGAAACGCGCCAAGCGGTACATCAGCACGCATGCGGATTTTAACCGCTTCTTCGACACGTTTATCAAGTTCATGCGATGCATCATCAAATGACCCGACGTAATTTTCGTTAAAGTCTATATCCCAATATTGGTTATTTTCAATTTTACCGGAGTTTAAATTAATAAGCAGTGTGTGACCCGGTTCCAGCTTCATGACATTTTTATAAATGGTATGTGGCTCCGGCACATAACCAAGAGCAAAATATTCTTCGATGCTTTCAGTTCGTAATGATTTATTGAAATTCGGGTGAAGCGCTAATGATTTAAGTTCAGAGCCGAAAACAAAATTATTATCCGCCAGCATGGCATAAAAAAGCGGCTTAATGCCGAGCCGGTCCCGGGCGATGAAAATTTCATTGTTGGCTTTGTCATGGATGGCATACGCGAACATTCCCCGTATACGTTCGACACTTTTTGGTCCCCAGGCGTGGTAAGCCTGCAGGATCACTTCGGTATCGCTACTGGTATTAAAAATATAACCCAGTGATTTTAATTCTTCACGCAGCTCAGGGAAATTATATATTTCGCCGTTATATGAAATACTCACCCGTTCGTCGCTAGTCGTCATGGGCTGATGACCACCTGCGATATCAATTATCGAAAGTCTGCGGTGGCCAAAAGCAACGCCACCAGAGAAATAATCACCTGCGCCGTCCGGCCCGCGGTGTTCAATAATATTGGTCATTTTTGTTAAGAGAGATTTGTCAGGTGTTACTCCTGAAAAATTTATAATCCCTGCAATACCGCACATTCGTTTTTTGCCCCGCTTTTTAAGCATTATGTTTGCGTTCATAGTAAAGAACATATTAGATTAAGAAAAGAAATAAACAGACCTTCATTAAGGAATAATTACTTTGCCAGATAATAATATAGAAACGTCTTCAATGCCAAGCGCCATTGAATGGACAAATGGCGAGCTTTTTCTACTGGACCAGACAGTGCTACCGCATCAAGTAGTTATGCAAAAGCAGCAGTGCGCAAAAGACATTTGGCAGTCGATTAAAGTACTTAAAGTGCGTGGTGCACCGGCGATAGGCGTTGCTGCGGCATTCGGACTTTGTATCTCGGTTAAAGATAAACGGGATTTGAATTTGGATGAATTTAAGGCGCTCACCGTAGAGACCGCGGATTATCTTAATAGTTCTAGGCCAACGGCGGTTAATTTAAGTTGGGCCATGAACCGTATGGTGAAACATATGCAAGGTGCAAAAGCAACGTCGTCGGCTGAGCTTTATGACATTTTGGTAGCAGAGGCCGAAAAAATCCATAAAGAAGACTGCGCCCTTAGTTACGGTATGGGCGAAATGGGCGCACCGCTTATTAAAGACGGCATGGGCATTATGACCCACTGTAATGCGGGATCACTTGCAACATCGGTGCTCGGCACCGCTACGGCGCCGATGTATCTAGCCCATAAAAATGGCATTAAATTCAAAGTGTTTTCCAATGAAACAAGACCGCTGCTTCAAGGGGCACGCTTGACCAGTTGGGAACTTGGTAAGGCTGGCATTGATGTAACACTGCTTACTGATAATATGTCGGCCCATATGATGGCAACGGGTCATATTGATATGGTAATTGTCGGTACGGACCGGGTCGCGGCCAACGGCGATGTGGCCAATAAAATCGGCACGCTTGGTGTGGCCATCCTTGCCAAGCATTACGGGATACCCTTTTATGTGGCCTGTCCATCATCAACCATTGATCTTAATACGAAATGCGGCGATGATATTCCTATTGAGGAAAGAAGTGCCGATGAAATAACCACCATTATGGGCCAGAGAATTGCCCCTGAAGGCGTCCAGACAAGAAGCCCGGCATTTGACGTGACGCCCAATGAGCTGGTGACAGGATTAATAACAGAAACAGAAATTATAACGGCACCTTACGGTGAGGGAATTAAAAACTTTTTTAAGGGAAAGACTTATGATTAGAATATTTGCAAGTTTATTAGTAGCCATGCTGCTTATTTCATGTGCCGAGCAAGAAGCGCCAATGGCCGAGCCATCAATTCATGAGTTCGAGCTCGACGAAATTACTATTAGTGAGCTGAATGAAGCATACGACAGTGGTAAATATACGGCGGTACAGGTTGTTGAACTTTATATTTCACGCATTGAGGCCCTTAATAAAGTTGGTCCCCATTTAAGTGCTATCATTGCTGTTAATCCAGATGCTTTAACTATTGCGGCGGCCCTTGATGCTGAACGTGCGACTAGCGGCCCAAGAAGCCCCATGCACGGCATTCCTGTGCTGCTTAAGGATAATATTAATACGAGTGATCCCATGCCGACTACGGCTGGATCTATTGCGCTTATTGATAACTATGCCACAAAGGATTCGCCCCTTGCCGCGAGCTTGCGTGAAGCCGGTGCCATAATAATCGCTAAAGCCAATTTAAGCGAATGGGCAAATTTCAGGTCAACACATAGTTCAAGCGGTTGGAGCGGGATGGGCGGGCAGACCAGACATCCTTATCTGCTTACTGCTAATACCAGCGGATCAAGCTCAGGCTCTGGTGTGGCTGCTGCTGCCAACATGACGGCAGTGGCTATTGGCACGGAAACTAATGGTTCTGTGGTTTCCCCGGCCGCTTCAAATGGTGTGGTTGGTATTAAGCCAACGGTTGGCCTGGTAAGCCGGACAGGTATTGTCCCGATAGCTGAGAGCCATGATACAGCAGGACCAATGACCAGAACGGTTGCTGATGGGGCTTATTTGCTTACAGCGATGGTTAGCAGTAATCCGGAAGACCCAAGAAGTCTTGAGCAACCGGCGGATAAGATTAATTACGCGGATCATTTGAAAGCAGATGGCCTTGCCGGTAAGCGCATAGGCGTTATTCGCAGTCCATTTAATTTACGTGATGGCTTGGCGCCCATATTTGATGAAAATGTTGACGTTATGAAATCATTTGGTGCGATCATCATTGATAATCTTGAGTTCGGTGACCGCGCCGCCATAGGGAAGGCATCCGGATTGGTTTTCCGTTATGAGTTTAAACATTATCTAAACGCTTATCTGGCGGGTACGCCTGACACGGTAAAAAGCAGAACTATGGCGGATATTATTGCTTTTAACCGGGCTAATGCTGATAAGGAAATGCCTTATTTTAAGCAGGAGAATTTTTTAACATCGATAGAAAAGGGGCCACTTACTGACCCGGAGTATCTAAAAGCCCTTGAAGACAGTATTACGGCTATGCAGACGCTTATTAACACCCTTATGGATGAACATGATCTGGATATGATCCTTCTGCCGTCCAAAAACCCAGCAGTTAGCCAAGATCTCATTAACGGTGACCGTTCAAGCGGTGGCGGAACATCATCATATGCTGCCATAAGCGGCTATCCGTCGATTACGGTGCCGATGGGCTTTATTAACGTGCTTCCGGTATCGCTTTCATTTATCGGTCGTGCCTATACCGAAGCAGAATTAATTGAAGCGGCTTATGCGTTCGAGCAAGCAACAAAAGCGAGGCAGAAGCCTAAGTTTATTGACTATATGTATGAGTGAATTCAGTCGCGGATGTCCAACATATCTATGACTTTACCAAGTTTTTGCCTTCTTAAGTTTCTGCCGTAACCAATTGAAGTTACAAGAAGATATTCTATGTCGGTGATACCGGCATCACGGTATTGACGGGCAGACCTGCGCGCGGCCTGGCGGATTAGAAGTTCACGGCTCGCTATAAAAATATAGCGGTTCTCATTCATTTGATCGAGGTTTTCGGGGATATTATCCTGCCAGTTTATCGGCTCACATGTGGAATAAACTATACCTTTAAAAATATGTGGATAAATTTGCATTGCTGCACTCGCGGGATAACATCTGTCGGCTGATGCAATAATATAAACTCTATCTGCATCAATTTTATATTGGTTTTGAAGAAAAGGCGTTGCCAGAACGGAGATTAACATTTCTTTAATCTGCAAGAGGTGCTTTGTATTGTTTAGGGAAATCCAGATCAGGTTTCTTTCATCCATCATGCTTGCCCAGCCAATAGGCATTTCAAGCATATTGTTTCGTGGCATATGAATGACAATACCGGGAGGCTTAGACGGATCATAATCTTCCGGAATATATATGTTCCATTTTAACGCTTCATCCGCTTCAAGTATTTTTGAAAAGGACGCCGCCAATTCCGGCCCGAGGATCTCGGAACTTGTCGTCGTGATTTCAAGGCGGCCGGTTTGGGCATGGCTTATATTTACTGAAAGCAGTAATAATAAAAACGCTGATATAATTTTTCTGTATGTCATGAAATTGAGTATATTATAAACTATCCTTAAGTCCATCTAGGTAATCAATAAAGTCATTGATATGCTTTTTATTTAACTTAATGTCTCCAGAAAGTTCAGAGAGTAACTTATATTGGGTATTTTCTATTCCAGTTTTTTTATATTTCACTATTGCTCTATTAATTTCTCTATTGGCTTCGTAGTTTCTGCTGCTACCAACAAATATATATCTATTTAATCGCATCTGATCAATTAAAGGCGGGAGCTCTTTTTTCCAAGTTACGACCTCACAACTATTATAAATAGCACCAGAGAAAATATTTGGATAAATTTTAGCTATATGACTGGCTAATTTACATCCTGAATAGTCTCCAGAAACGTAAATCCTTTTTTCCTCAATTAAATATTTTGATTGCAAAAGTGGAGCCGCTAGAAGGCCAAGTAATATTTTCTTCCGACTAATGAAATTACGTGCATTTTTAGTGGAAACCCAGATAAAGTTTTTATCAGCTGCTGCCGCCCTCCAGCCCGATTCTGCCTGATTTGGATACTGATCCGTAAAATATAGTACAATTCCCGAGGGCTCATCAGGATTAAAATTATCAGGTATATACACATTCTAGGTAAACTCATCATCAGGTTTAATGATGTTTGCGAAAGATTGAGCCACGTCATCACCGAGTATTTGTCTGCTACTGCTGACAATATTAAACTCTCCTGTTCTAATTTCCTGCGAGAGTGAGCTTAAAGTTAGTGTTGAAAATAATATAAGAGTTGTTGTTATAGTTTTAAATACATAGGTGTCCCCTTTTATGAAGTTATGCGTTATTGTAATTAATTCTATAATACTCAATAGTTTAAGGCAATATGGTATAGTTATTGATCAAGAAATTCGATTGAACTTAAAAATTTACGGCGGTCATAGCGGAATCTACCCTGTATACGGACAAGGTTTATATTTTTTACGCCAGCTTCTTTAAATTTATTGTAGGAATATAGTGCTGAGTTTGCAATGCCACCCGTGTTTCTAAATCTTGTTACAAAAACAAAGCGTTTATCAAGTATTTGTTCTACTTTAGCTTCTGGATTTTTGCTCCATATATTATAGCCGGATAAAATGGCACCTTTAAATATTTCGGGATAATCCATTGATACGCCCCTAGATTTGTAGACACTTTACTTGTTATAAAATGGAAGCAAGGAGTTAAGGTATTATGTCTACAGGAATACGATACACAGAAGAGTTTAAACGCGACGCGGTCGCACAAGTCACG
>JABJKT010000032.1 GCA_018660225.1 Kordiimonadaceae bacterium | reverse complement strand
CATCAGTGACCGCAAAAGAGCCAATACCCGGGAAATAGAACAAGTTTTAAGAAGCGGAAAACAATAATCGATTTTTCACACGGTCTGGACCCAAAGCGGACATTTAGTTAAGGCAGATGAACATCATAAAATAGCAAAGAATGGCTATTCGGCTCGCCAGTTTATTTTATGATATTTAAATTTTAATCTAGAAAGTTAAAAATAAACCATCATTTGCGGATTGAGTATTGGACAGATTAACAACTTCGTCAATTTGACGTACCGATTGACCGATATGATTTGAATAATCGAATAAATTGGCAAGTTCCTGCTTTGATATGAAATTCTCGATTTCTTCATTTGAAGAAAGAATTTCATCAAAAGCTGTTCCTTCATTTTTGGCATCCAATAAACATTTATTTACTAGATCTTGCGCTAGCTTTCTACCGGTATTTTTCTGCAAACGAGATACGATTATATCTGATAAAACTTGACCATTTAAGAGGTTTAGATTTTTCTTGATCTTCTCTTCGTTAATTTCCAAGCCATCGATGAGGTAGATCGTGTCTAGTAAGGCTTTACTCAACAAAATACTGTTTTCAGGAATGTGGTGCCAATCTAACCGCCAACTGCGTGTGTCCCTTTCGTGTTCCACGATCATTGCCTGTAGCGCCAGCGGAGCGTTATTTACAACAATGCGGCACATGGAAGTCACCTGAGCAGATAGCGATTGCCTAGTACTGTTGTCACCTATAGAAGAATTAAAAGTTGGTTCAGAAAACTCGTTAATTTCGGTGCGGGAAAGTTGGTAAATTTCATTTGTGATACGGCTAATCGTTGCTGCCGCTTGCGAAAGAAATACAGTAAAATGTCCGTAATTATCACGAATACCCGTCCAGCCACAAGCGGGCATTTCGAGGCCTAATTCTTCCAAAACACCTTCAACAACTTCGTAGGCACGGTCCCCAAGGCCACTCATTGTCCCGGTACTCCCGTGAATAAGGCCAACAAAAATATATTTTCTCATATCCTTCATGCGTTCGATATTTCTACGAACTTCCGCAGCCCAGCTGGCCGCTTTTAATCCAACTGTTATTGGTAAGGTATGTTGATTGTTTGATCGACCAATCATGGGTTGGCTACTATGTTTTTGCGCCATCTCGATTAATTTCTTTTCTAAAATGATCATATCTTGGAAAATTATTTTAAATGCATCTTTAAGTTCAAGCGATGTTGCGGTGTCTTGAATATCTTGGGTCGCAGTTCCATAATGGATAAATTCACCAGCACCATTATCACAGGCTTTTTCAAGCTGCTTTAGAAGCGGGACAAATGTATGTTGCGCCTGAACAAGGTGTTTTTTTAAGGCATCCACGTCGAGAAGTTCTAAGTGTGCTTTTTTGCAAATTTCATCTGCAGCATCCTGCGGTATTATTCCAAGTTTAGCTTGTACCCGTGCGAGCGCTGCTTCCACATCAAGCCAGCGTTGATAACGGTGACGGTCTTTAAATACATCCCGCATCTCGTCGGTGCTCCAAATATCCTTATAATATGGATTGGTAAGTATGTGAGCCATTAGTATTCCTTAAATATTTAATATATGAATTATGCTTGGAGAAAATAGTGGTCATTGACGCTGGCTTCTTTTGAAATCCTCACAACATCATCTGATTGTTCCACACATTTTCCAATATGCTTGCCGTAGACCATAACCTCATCAAAATCGGCTTCAGTTGCGACGCCTAAAATTTCTGGGTGAGCAAGCAACACGTTTTTAATCGGTGTTTGAGTGTCATGAGCTTCCTTACATGCAAAAAGAATTATGTCATGCGCCGTTTGTTTGCCTATTTTTGGAGCAAGGTGAAACATAAGAGCTTCTGAAAAGAGCATGCCGTCCAAAGCATCCAGATTTCTGGTAATGTTTTTTTCAAAAATATCAATGCCGTCCAATGTTTGTATCGTCGCGGCGAGGGCACGAGCCATAATTACACATGTTTCCGGTAAATTATGCAAATCAAGATTAAGCGCTCGCGCATCTCTTTCGTGTTCGCCAGTCATCGATTGCAAACCAAGGGCCGTATTTTGTTGTACGATACGGCACTGCGCTACAGCAAATGCACAAACTTCTGCATTTCTTTTATGAGGCATAGCACTTGAGCCAACATAAGCTTTACTTAACGGCTCATGTAGTTCACTTAATTCAGAGCCACTAAGTTCATAAATTTCATTGACAATACGCCCGACTGATCCCGCAATCATACCAGTGATCACTTGAAACTCTCCGATGTTATCCCGTGCTGAGCCAAGTCCAGCAGGTGCAACATCAAGTCCAAGCTGGTCCATCAGTGCTTCATATATGTCATACGCCTTTGCGCCACCCTCAAGCATCGTGCCGGAAACGCCATGTAATGCTCCACAAAAAATACGTTTATGCATATCCTTCATACGTTCTATTTCCCGGCGAATCTCTGCGGCAAAACCAGCAAACTTAAAGCCTATGGTAATAGGTGGACCGTGTTGTTTATGTGTACGGCCTGCCATCGGTTGCGACTTATATTTTTCAATCATTGGAATTATAATGCTTTCGATTTGTAGTAAATCTCTTAACATAATCATGTACGCGTCTTTTATCTCAAGAACCGTGGCCGTGTCCTGGATATCTTGTGAACAAACGCCTGAGTTAACATGGTCGGCGGCATCGTTTCCGCAAGCCGTTTTTACAGCATTCAATAGTGATGAAAGGAGTTGATCAGAGCCGCAGAAATTATTCGACTTTGGCGAAAATTCAAGTTGGTCCAAATCGCAGCACTTGACGATTTCATCAGCTTCTGCTCGTGGAACAAGATCCATTTTTGCTTGTACAGTTATCAATGCAGCCTGAACATTAAGCCAGCGTTGAAGCCGCTTATTGGGATCAAAAACATCCCGCATTTCGTCTGTAGCGTAGACGTGTTTGTAAAATTCACTATCAATAACATGTGTCATCAATTTTTCCTTTATAGATTATAGGATGGTTAGAATGGCCATTCGGTTGTGGTTTCGATTGAGTCAACCCCGTCAATGTATTTTTGTTGGTCGGTTTTCGATAAGCAATCTCTGGTTAACTCACGAAATTTATTTTCAATTTCAATTTGGCTCATGGGCGTTTCCGGGTCACCACGGCGATAATAATTTTCTGCTTTATATTCGTTATCTGAGGTCGTGAGAATAATCTTACATGGCCTACATCGCGGGAAACCTTTATTGATATCTTCATCGAACAGCACATTTATTTTTTGCATTAATGTGACAATATCCGGATCGGTTAAAGACTTTTCATCGATGTTAGTAAAGCTGATAGAGCCCTTCACTAATAGAAGAGCAAGACAGTGTTTGACACTAAATTTGGCCTGTGCGACGGTTTCTGGTTTTTCAATATTTGCGATATCGATGGTCTTTTGGTAAACGAAAACATCAATGTTTCTGACGCTGTCATGGTCGATATCATGCTCGTCTTGAATTTTACGCAAAGCATCTATCATTGAATGAGTTTGACCACAGGTCGGGTATGCTTTGAAATTTGCTTCATCAACTTTATATATTTTGCCCAAGTCTTTAATTAAATAAGACAAATCACTATTTGTGCTATATGCATTAGCGACCCCTCTTTTACCTTCAAAAATATTTGACGGGCCTGGAATATTTACTTTTGCGGTGAACGCCGCAATTATACCATTTTGGGCACTTTTGGCTGGATGTAAAACTTTTGCTGTTAGGCAATTATCATCTAAAAATTGCCAAAGGCCTGCCATTTGTGTGCCGGCATGGGCAAGTGTCCATACCGTTTGCTCTTCGCTAAGTTTTAAAAGTTTCGCCGCAGCGGCAGCGGCACCAAAGGTGCCCGCTGTTGCTGTTGTATGCCAAGTATTATAATGACTTTGGTTAAGACATTCGCCCACCCGTATCGCCAGCTCATATCCGGCGACGGTAGCTTCAATGATGTCTTTACCATCAACGGCAGTTTCTGATCTTAAGGCAAAAATAACT
>JABJKT010000031.1 GCA_018660225.1 Kordiimonadaceae bacterium | reverse complement strand
CTGGTGATACTTGATGAAATTGGCCGCGGTACGGCCACGTATGATGGGCTTTCTATTGCCTGGGCGGCGGTGGAGCATCTTCATGAAGTAAATAAAGCGCGTGGCTTATTTGCGACACATTATCATGAGATGACGGCGCTTGCCTCAAAGCTGAATAGTCTGGCACTTTATTTTATGAAAGTAAAAGAATGGGAGGGCGAGGTTGTTTTCCTGCATGAAGTGGCGAGGGGTTCCGCTGACCGCTCATACGGTATTCAGGTCGCCAAACTTGCCGGGCTTCCTGATGTTGTGGTTGAACGTGCGACACAAGTGCTTCATAGTCTTGAGCAAGGCGGACTTGAAGGTCAGGGAGTTGCTCAAGGCCAAAAAATGGAAGCCTTAAGTGATGATTTGCCATTGTTTTCTTCGGTTCAAGAAAGAGTTACGGCGAAAAGAATAAAACCTTCAGAACTTGAACGGGCTATGGAGGATTTAAAACCAGATGAGTTAAGCCCTAAGCAGGCATTAGAAATGCTTTATAAATTAAAAGAATTATTGTCATAATTTTATGGTCAGAATAAAAAAACATCGCGAAATTTTTAACAGGGAACATCAAGCGGATAAACTTGAGGTTTTAAAGGAAAAACATCGCCCTGATCAAATAAGAACGCCACTTTTGAAGCTAATGAAAGAAGCCTATGATAAGGGTTTTTCAATTATTAAAGAGCGGGCTGATAATGGTGAAACGGGGGTAAATCTTGCCAACGCACAAAGCTTCCTCACCGACGAAATCGTTCACATGCTTTATGATGTAGCGACCGATTATGTTTATCATGTACCAAATCCTACTAAGAGTGAACGGCTTTGCCTTGCGGCCTTCGGCGGTTATGGCCGTCAGGAAATGGCGCCTTATTCAGATATAGATCTACTCTTAATTTTGCCCTATAAAAAAACAGCATGGAGTGAGCAGGTCGTTGAATATATGCTCTATATGATGTGGGATATGGGGCTTGATGTGGGGCATGCTGTCAGAACGGTGGATGAATGTATCCGGCTTTGCAAAACAGATTTAACCATTAAAACTTCACTACTTGAAATGCGTTATATTTGGGGTGAGCGGGCATTATTTGAAGAGTTGATCGCAAAATATGATAAAAAAATAGTCAAAGGACACGCCCCTGAATTTATTGAAGAAAAACTTCAGGAAAGAGATAACCGTCATAAAAAATTAGGCGATACCCGTTATGTGGTTGAACCTAATCTAAAAGAAGGAAAAGGCGGTCTACGGGATCTGCACACTTTATTCTGGATCGCAAAATTTATTTATAAAGTTCATAAGGTCAGTGAAATCGTTGAAAAGGGCGTGTTTTCTGATGAGGAATATTATGAATTTCAAAAGGCAGAAGATTTCCTGTGGGCGGTAAGGTTTCATCTGCATTATTTCGCGGGAAGACCTCAGGAGAGAATTACATTTGATGTTCAAAAGGCTCTATCAGAAAAATTAAGTTATGCTGATCGGCCTAATGTGTCCGGCGTTGAACGCTTTATGAAGCATTTCTTTATAGTGGCAAAAAATGTTGGCGATCTTACGCGAATATTTTGTGCTTATCTGGAAGAAAAACATAAGCGAAAAGCACCACTCAGGCTTTCAAGGTTTTCATTCAGATCAAAAAACATAGACGGCTTTCCCATAGAAGGGAGCAGGCTAAGTATAAAAAATGCCAAGGTCTTGGAAAAAGATCCGGTGAAAATGATTGAAATATTTCAAGTTGCACAGAAATGTGGCCTTGATATTCACCCGCGGGCATTAAGGATGATCTGGCAAAATCTTAAATTAATAAAAGGACGTACCCGCAATAATGAACGGGCAAACGAAATTTTCCTTGATATTTTGACCTTTAAAGATGGGCCGGGGTTTGCGCTTCGCCTTATGAATGAAGTGGGCGTTCTTGGCCGATTTGTCCCTGATTTTGGCCGGGTCGTCGCCCAGATGCAATATGATATGTATCATGTTTATACGGTCGATGAGCATACAATAAGGGCCATAGAACTATTGTCGGAAGTGGAAAGAGGCACCCTTGCTGAAGAACATCCACTGGCCAATGAAATTGTTCATAAGGTGCTATCAAGGCGGGTTTTATATCTCTCGGTCTTTTTGCATGATATTGCTAAAGGACGAAAAGGGGATCATTCTATATTAGGCGAAGAGGTGGCCCATAAACTATGTCCTAGGTTTGGGCTAAGTGCAGCGGAAACGGAAAGCGTGGCCTGGTTGGTTCGGTGGCACCTTCTTATGACATTATCAGCCTTTAAGCGCGATTTAAGCGATCCAAAAACAGTTTCCGATTTCGCTGATCAGGTGCAAAGTCCGGAACGACTACGGCTGTTATTGGTGCTGACTGTGGTTGATATTCGCGCCGTTGGGCCGAAGGTTTGGAATGGCTGGAAAGGTCAACTTCTTCGTGAGCTTTACAGTCGCTCGGAAGAATATCTGCTCGGTGGGCAGGTGAAGTATGATACCAATCACCATGTTGACCGTGTTATTGAAGATCTGAGAAACGCCCTGGATGAATGGCCAGATGATAAGTTTGAAACTTACTCTAGCCGGTTTTACAATACTTATTGGCAGGCTGCGGCGACGGAAGATCTGGTGCGAAACGCCCTTATGATTGATTTGGCGGATAAGTTTGGAGATAATTTTACCGTTAATATTCATATTGATGATTTTCAGAATATTTCTGAACTAAGCGTCTATGCACAGGATCATCCGGGACTATTTGCGAGATTAACCGGTGCGATAGCCCTTAGTGGGGCATCTATTCAGGACGCTAGGATTTTTACGACAAAAGACGGTATGGCTCTTGATACTTTTAGAATTCAGGGTGCTGATGGGCAGGTCTTTAAGGAAAAAGCCAAGCTTAAGAAATTAGAGAGCAATATCAAAGAGACACTAGCAGGTGAATTAAGACCAAGAGAAGTATTCGACCGAAGAAGAGTGAAGAAAAAACACACTGATATTTTTAAGGTTGAACCAAGAGTGCTTATTGATAATAAAGCAAGTAATAGCAGAACGGTAATTGAAATTAATGGCTGGGATAGAATAGGCTATCTTTTTGATCTCTCGCAGGTTTTGGTGGATCTGAAAATTTCCATAAGTTCTGCCCATATCGCTACTTACGGCGAGCGGGCTATTACAGTGTTTTTTGTACGTGATATATTTGGCCATAAGGTAACCAATGAAAAAAAACTTAAAACGATCGAAGAGAAACTGATGAATATTCTCACTGTGGAAGCGTAGCATGTCACTATTGAAAGCAACGGCCATTTTTGGAAGTTTTACGATGATAAGCCGTATTCTCGGTTTTATCCGTGATATTCTTATGGCTGCTGTTCTTGGGGCGGGGGCCATTACCGACTGTTTCGTTGTTGCTTTTAAATTGCCTAATTTCTTTCGGCGGCTTTTTGCTGAAGGGGCCTTCAGTGCATCATTTGTACCTATTTTCTCAGCCACGCTTGAAAAAGACGGACGGGAAGAAGCGATTAAATTTGCGGAAGAGGCCTTTGCTTG
>JABJKT010000030.1 GCA_018660225.1 Kordiimonadaceae bacterium | reverse complement strand
CGGTGTATCAATTAATTTAACTACGGACGATGAAGTGGAAACGGCCTTCGCTTTCGCGCGCGAGCAAGGAACGAGCCGTTCCGTGCTTGTTGAAAGCTATATGACCGGTTTTGATCATAGGATGCTTGTGGTCAATAATGAACTTGTGGCGGTGGCAAAGCGTGTGCCCGGTCATGTGGTTGGTGACGCCAAACATACCATTTCTGAACTTATTGATACGGTTAATGAAGATCCGCGCCGCGGTGTCGGTCATGAAAAAGTGCTGACCAATCTTGAAATTGATAAGCAGGCAATGAGGCTTCTTGAAAATGATGGCTATACACCTGAAACCGTCCTTAAAAAGGGTGATATTTTCTATCTTCGTGATACGGCGAACCTTTCAACGGGCGGTACGGCCATTGACTTAACCGATGTTGTTCATCCGGATAACCGGGAAATGGCCATTAGGTCGATTATGGCAATAGGACTTGATATTGGCGGGGTGGATTTCCTTACCGATGATATCAGCCAGTCTTATAAAGAAATTGGCGGCGGTATTGTTGAAGTGAACGCCGCTCCCGGGTTTCGCATGCATGTAGCCCCAAGTGAAGGGGAACCACGCGACGTTTCCGGTAAAGTAATGGAAATGCTCTTCCCGCCAGCGATCCCAACCCGAATTCCTATTGCGGCCATTACCGGCACCAACGGTAAAACAACAACATCAAGAATGCTGGCTCATATTATTAAAACATGCGGCCATACGGTGGGACTTACCACCACGGACGGTATTTATGTTGATGGTAAACTCAGCGTAAAAGGCGATACAACAGGACCGCGTTCAGCACAAATGGTGCTGCGTGATCCTACGGTTGATTTTGCCGTGCTTGAAACGGCGCGCGGCGGCTTGGTCAGAAACGGCCTTGGTTACGCCAGCACTGATGTATCGGCATGCCTGAATGTGGATAGCGATCATTTGGGACTTGGCGGCGTTGATACGGTCGAAGAACTGGCAAAAATCAAACGTGTGGTCATCGAAGCGGCAACAGGCACGGTTGTGCTTAATGCTGATGATAAAAACTGTCTTCTGATGGCTGATTACGCCGATGCGGAGCATATTATGTATGTGACTATGCATCATGACCATGCGTTGGTAAAACAGCATATTGATGCTGGCGGAAAGGCCTGCGTGCTTGAAAAAGGCATGAACGGCGATCTAATAACTATTTATGATAATGAAACCCATATTCCGGTTCTTTGGTCCCATCTTATTCCGGCGACCATCGAAGGAAAAGCGCTTCATAATGTACAAAACGCCATGTTCGCCACGGCAATTGCCTATAGTTTTGAACAGGATCTTGATCAGATACGTCTTGGCCTTAAAACCTTTAATACCACATTCTCACAGGCACCGGGTCGTATGAATGTATTTGATGAGCACCCATTCCGGGTAATCCTTGATTACGCTCATAATCCGGCTGCCTTTAAGGTCCTTACCGACCTTGTCGATAAACTGGATAATCATAAACGTAAAATGATTGTTGTATCCAGCCCGGGCGACCGAAGGGACGAAGATGTTGCGGACGGAGCAGCTGTTCTTGCGGGTCATTATGATCATTATTTCCTTAAAGCGGATGATAATCGTCGCGGCAGAGCCAATGATGAAATTCCAGAACTTCTGAGGGCAGGCCTTCTGAAAAATGGCGTGTCCGAAGATGCCATTACAGTAATCCCTGACGAAGTAACAGCCATTGATAAGGCACTAAGTTCTGCAAAGGACAAAGATTTGTTGGTTGTTATCGGTGATAATGTCAGCCGTTCATGGAAACAGATTATCAATTTTGGTGGTAGTGATGATGAGGCGCAGGACAGCGCTTCTGATGAGCCGCAAATGGCGACGCCTTATGAAGACCTCGTGGATGATAGTCAGCAGATTATTAGCGATGAGCGCGGCGTGCGCTTGGCACGGGATGATGATGAGGACGGCGATTAAGACGGGACTTCCCCATGACAATAAATATTGAAGAAATTGAAGATTATCTCGAAATCCCAATACCGTCTTCTGGAAAGCTTATTCTTGAGAGTAGCAGGCGCGTTACCGGGCCGGGGCTGCTTTGGGAAAAGCCTGGCGCGATTTTGGATGTATTTACCGACCATTTTGAAAAGCAAGAAGTGGTTCGCGTCTGGAGCAGTGAAATTCAGAGAGTTCTTGATGCCATCGGTTGGTCAGACAGCCTGATCAAAACGCGCATCTTTGATAGCGGCGTCAACCTCGCAATATCAGCTTCCATTGATTTATTATATTCAGCGGTTTTTGTTGTGGAAACCAGTTGGCATCTTACGGCCAGTAAATTACTTGAAGAAACACCGATCCCCTTTGATACGCTGATTGCAGATTTAAATACTGTGATCAAAATGGAGCAAAACCCGCCAGTATTATTATTGCAGCAGGCCGCAAAAGTAAAAGATATTGATGTGCTGTGGGATGATGATTATGTCTCACTTGGCCACGGTAAAGGCTCAGAAAAATGGAGTATAAATGAAATCCCTGCGCCAGCTGATGTGAACTGGGACGCGCTTCATAATGTTCCCGTGGCATTGATTACCGGCACGAACGGTAAATCGACAAGCGTCCGTCTTTCCACGGCAATTGCTGAAGCGGCAGGACTTGTTGGCGGCTCAACATCTACTGATTATGTGAAACTTGGCGACGACGTACTTGATTACGGTGATTATTCAGGACCGGGCGGCGCGAGAATGTTGCTTCGGGACAAGCGGCTTGAAATTGCCTTTCTTGAAGTGGCCCGCGGCGGGATTTTAAGGCGCGGCCTTCCGCTTACAGAAGCTAGCGGAGCAATGGTTACCAATATTGCTGCCGATCATTTGGGTGAATACGGTGTAAATACGGTCGAACATCTGGCCGATGCCAAATTCGCCGTTGCCGGAACATTATCCAAAGACGGGGTGCTGGTCCTTAACGCGGATGATGAGCTTGTTGTTAGAAACGGCCTTAAATCAGGGAGTAGGATATGCTGGTTTTCGCTGGATCATAATAATGACCAGATCAAAAGTGCTAAAAGTGCCGGAAATTTATGCTGCTGGTGCGAAGACGGTCTGATAAATTATTTTGACGGCACGTCAGTTACATTAGTGGTAAAAATTGCAGATATTCCTATCGCCATGGGCGGCGCGGCGCGCTTTAATGTGCAAAACGCCATGGGCGCGACCTGTCTTGCCAAAGCGATGAATATTGCAGATCAGGCGATCATAAAAGGACTTACCACTTTTACCAGTACGCCGGATGATAACCCCGGTCGCTGTAATGAATTTATTGTTAAGGGTGCCCGCGTATTTGTTGATTTTGCCCATAATCCTCACTCCATTAATGCTATATCAGATATGCTGAGTAATCTTCCCGCTAAGCATAAATACTTGTTGATTGGTCAGGCCGGTGACCGCTCAAATCAGGATATTATTGAACTAACCAGAGGTGCCCTCAGGTTTAAACCGGATATTGTTGCTACCATGGATATGGCCGAATATTTGAGAGGGCGAGAGTTTGGTGAAACGGCGGCTATTATTAAAGATGAATGTCTAAAAAGTGGAATTACGGAAGGCTCAATCACCCATTTTCCCTCACCACCCGAAGGGGCGCAGTTCATCATAGATCAACTTGAAGAAGGCGACCTGGTGTTACTGCTCGCCCTGGCCGAACGGGATAAAATTTTCGAAATGCTTGAGAATGCCGAAGATTAATCGCTTTTTGCAAAAGTGGTTGATATAAGATCACTGCCACTTGAAACACTGGCCCGCTTCATTCCGTCAGAATTATAGGCCATGGCAATTTCACCGTCTTTGCTTACTGCAATTAACCCACCGTCACCACCAAGTCGTTTCACTTCATCAAGCATACGCCATAAAGCTTTGCTCAAAGTATCACCAGCAAGTTTATAGCCGTTTGCAACTGAAAGAGCGCCCCCAGCGCGGATGAAAAACTCGCCTGTTCCGGTGCAGGATATGGCAATGTCCTGATCGGCCCATGTACCAACACCAATAATCGGTGTATCACCAACCCGGCCAGCGGGTTTGCCGAATACACCGCCCGTTGATGTTGCGGCGGCAAGGTTGCCTTGGCCATCAAGCGCAACCGCACCAACGGTGCCGTGCATCATTTCATATTGTTCGATGTCGGCCTGGGTTACGCCAACGGGAAGCACATAATAATTCTTGGGATCAGAAACCGCTTCAAAACCTTGCTCATCGGCGAATTTATTGGCCCCTTCGCCCGTAATCATCACGCAAGGTGAATTTTCCAGTACAGCTTTTGCAACACCGACCGGATTTTTTACATCCTGAATGGCGGATACGGAACCAGCTTGTCTGGTGTGGCCTTCCATTATACTGGCGTCTAGTTCAACTTGACCCGCCACATTGGGGGCAGATCCTTTTCCGGCAACATAAAGCCCAGAACTTTCCAGATTACTGACCATTATTTCAACAACATCAAGCGCGCTTTCGCCGGATTTCAGTAATTCTTCACCCATTGAGGCTAGTTCAGCAAGGTGTGCTTCAACAATTGTATAGTCTTCGCCCGCTTTTGGTCCGGCGCCACCGTGAAGGGCAAGGGCATATTTTTCAGACATATTTCTTTATCCTGATTTATTTCTTAAAAGCGCTATATGACAAAATTTACCGCTCAAGTATAGCGCTAATTTGCAGGGCAGGTATTTTCACCAGCTGCCCTGGCATCCAAAAATGTAAGCGTAGCGTATGTGGCAATCCCGGGAACGCCTTGATGGCGCATAACATCGGCTGTCGCCTGCTCGACAATCAGCTGGTAAGAAACGCCTTGCTTAAGGTTTTCAGCTGCAATTGTGTAGCTTGTATCTTTATAGCTTAGGTATGGCTTTTCGTTATAAGGGCGGCCACTATGGGCAATGTTGTTTCCGAAACAATCAAAGGCAAGCACGAAAATTAGATCATCAAGCTCGCTTGCCTCTGATTTCATATTGCCGCGCATTTGAGTCCAGCTAATGGTTAGGTCCTGTTCATGGTCGATCATATCTGGCGCAACAACACTTCCATTTTGTGAAAGGCTAAGGGTTGCCGGAAGCGGCATTATATCTGTCGTCTCCCTTTTTCTAAGGGTAAGCGGCTGCCCGGTCATTTCGCCGTTTCGGGTTTGGTAATTAAAAATATAGGTGCCGTCCGGATGAGCATCGTGAAGCTCCTCTGCCACCATAACTCTTTTGCCGTGAGCAAGAAACTGCGGGCCTTCGGGATTAAAAGGAAGACTGAACGCGGGATCATCCTGACTGGTCAGCGTCCCGCCAAGTATTTGCCCAGTTTCCTTCGGCATTATTTCAGCAACAAAATGATGATCACGCAGCGTATGTTCACCGTCAGGTGACTGAATATAAATCGACATTTTGCCAAGAACTAGAAAAAGCACATCGTCCGCAACAGGACTTATATTATCATTGGTTTCACATGCCGAAATAAGAATTGCTGAAAGGATGACGAGGATATTTTTCATCGATTGCTTTCTGGTTTATATTAGATATTTTTTAATCTAACAGAACCTTTCCATCCAGACCAGTTGGAAATTTTATACCTGCAATTGCCGCGAGTGTCGGGGCGACATCTATGGTGCGGGCAGACTTTTCAATATTACCAAGCCCGCTTCCGTAAAATACTATCGGGACAGCACGGTCATATGAATAAGGGGAGCCGTGCACGACAGGTGCCGCATGAAAAATAGTATTTTCATGAAAAAGAACGACAATACCGTACCTTGCGGGATGGTGGTCACGTTGACCTGTTCCCCAAAGCGGGAAATCAGGGATGCGCCCCTTGACCCAATTTCTTCTAAAGGCTTCCATATAAGGGTTCTGGGACAATTTTACGCCGTCAATTTCCTGTTCAGTAATGGCGTCATAGACAAAATCATAACTTTCAATAATTGCCTCTAATGATGATATAAGCTCATTACCTGTTTTTGTTGTCGTTGAGGCTTCGGCCTCTACAGCGTCTAACAGCTCATCTATTTGCGCCTGACTAATGCGCCTTCCCTGACCAAATTTTTGCTGTTGATATTCGATCACATCAGGACTGCCATGATCGCCACTTATGGCTATTACATAGGCGTCTTCGCCAATTGTATCATCAAGGAAAGTTAAAAAGGAGCCAAGGGCAAGGTCAATCCTTATCAGGGTATCGAGTATTTCCTGACTTCGCCCGCCATAAGCGTGGCCAACATTATCGGTGGAATTTATTATGACAGCTAAATAATCAACGCTATCATCCTGACCCAGTTCTTCATTTATCATAGTGGCTTTTGCCATTGCGAATAACGCTTCATCCGCGAGCGGGGTATCATAAAACCAGCGATTAAGTTTTTCTTGATCACTCATGTCCAAATTTTCGCCCTTTTCATCTTCAAAATTATGAGGGAAGGTGAAATTTACGCCAAAATTCTCATATTCTGAGCGATCCGGCTCGGCGAGGGAGCGATATTTAATTGGAATCTGATTTTGCCAGATATTCATTTTGAAATCATTAAGCTCTCCTGCATTAAAGTCATCCAACCAACGGGGATTATGTTCTGCATAATAACTTGATGTGACAAACTGGCCCGTAGCACCATCGAGCCAATAAATTGCATCTGCTTTTTTCCCGCCGTAAGCCAGTGAAATTGCCGTGCCTGAGGATAATGCGATTGCTTTTGCTCCGTTATCGTTTGATTTAACCCAGTCGGCAATAGTTGGAACCAATATATTATTTGGTGATACACTTGTGCGTTCTTTGTCTCCTGCAATCCATGTTGTCTTATCTGATATACCGTCACTAAAGCCCCAGCCATCTTCTGTTTCTATTATCCATTCATTGGCCGGGAAGCCGTGTTGGGCAGGATACATTCCGCTGCTGAGGCTTAAGTGGCCCGGAAATGAATTTGTCAGGGCGTGATCAACCAGCCCTTCAGAAATTACCGTACCGTTTTCGAGAACTCGTTTAAGACCACCGCTAAAAGCAGGCCGATACCATTTTAAGTAATCTGCCTTGAACTGATCGAGGGTGATTTGAATAATTATCTTCTTGTCATTATCAGCGGCAAAAATTGGAGCGCAATAAAGGTTTAACAAAGTTAAACTCAGAAAAAACACTGTGCATTTTTTTATGTTCATAATCATATCTCATTTATTGAATGTAAATATGATTGAAGATCTAATAATCATTGATTTCAAGTGGTTTGCAGTGAACAAGCGCTATTATGCAGTAAGGGGCATTAGCTATTAAGTAATCCACATAGTTTAACCACGGATTTAAGGTTTCGGGTTGTTGCAGTGATGGCGAGTTTCTTTTCAATTAACATATTTGATAATTTTGTTTTGCCGTAGCCGCCCGGGCAATGAAGATAGAGCGACTTAATTCCGAAAATAAGCGCCTCGGGCGGCTTAACATAAGCCATTAAAGCTTCAATATTTTCCTCACCGGGATTTTCTGATAAAAAAGTAACTAGAATTTTTGTGCCGTCCTGCTCAAGATCGACATTTTTAAATGGTAGCCCTGCATAAA
Organism: Kordiimonadaceae bacterium; assembly: GCA_018660225.1. Lineage (GTDB taxonomy): Bacteria > Pseudomonadota > Alphaproteobacteria > Sphingomonadales > Emcibacteraceae > Pseudemcibacter. The sequence goes on along the minus strand of JABJKT010000030.1, from coordinate 14,211 downwards.
CTTTTTCAAACACTTCCTTAGTGCGAACATCAACAGGCACACTAAATTTATATTTCTTTTCTATCGTGGCTTCGAGGGTGTTTTTAATTTCGGAAATATCATCTGAACCATGCTCGAAAATAACATTGCCGCTTTGGATATAGGGTATGACATTTGAATAGCCCAGACTTTCATAAAGTGCTTTTAGGTCTGCCATTAAAATCTTTTTCTGGCCCGAAACATTAATGCCGCGAAGCAATGAAATATATTTAATCATGGTCTATTTTTTCATTGTCGGGTTAAGAGTGATCACTTTACCGTTGCTTTTCATCAGTCTGACGGATGGATGTTTGGCGCAACTTTTTAGTGCAGAAGAAAGAAGCTTTTTAATCTCGGGTAAATTACGGCCCTCAATAGCGGGCATTAGCTTCTCATTGAGCAGCACCATTCTTGAGACAAATTTAGGCTTCCCGAACGAGAGAAAACAAGGAAAACCCTGCACAATATATCCGCCAACAACTTCAATAAAATCCATATCATGGATTACGGACTTATTACCGATAATTTCAAAAGCGAGCGCTATTTTCCCCTCATAGCCAGCGGGTATATTATCGAACACTCGTTTGACCAAAACCCCTTTAATGTCTGGCCGCCAACTATCATCAAGCAGTGGCATAAAACGCCACATACAGTACCAATTTTTGCATGTCTGCGGCCTTGTTTCATAAATACTGCAGCCGCCCTTTTTCAGTAGATGCTCGCATGGCACACCCGGTAGCTTGACAAGATCAGGATCTTCAATGGTTAGCTCAATGCAGCAAACCACACAATCCCCACAGTCTCTGTTCTCGACCAGTAATTTATTAGTCATTTCTCAAGTCTCTTCAATAACAGCGGTGGTTTCAATTTCGATCTTGGCCCGGTCCTCCATTAATGCGGATACTTCGACGCATGCCATAGCAGGATAGTTTTTCCCCATTACGTCGCGGTAAATGGCGCCCATTTCCTTTAAATTGGCTAGATATTCGCCCTTGTCGGTAATATACCATGTCATGCGGACCATATGCTGCGGTCCCGCACCATCCTGCGCCAGTACAGCGATAATATTTTCCAGCGTTGCTCTAAACTGATCGGTGAGGTTATCACTTTCAAATTCTTCGTGCGCGTTCCAGCCAATAAGCCCGGCCACATAAATAGTGCGGCCATTTTTGACGCTGATGCCGTTTGAATATCCTTTTGGCCTTTGCCATCCTTTGGGGAGAAGATGTTTCATTTATTCTAATCCTTATGATCATTAAGAAGCTGTTTGGCGATGATAACTTTCTGCACTTCCGTCGCCCCTTCATAAATACGCAGCGCGCGAATTTCACGGTAAAGTTCTTCCACTTTTACGCCCGATACAACACCCATGCCGCCAAAAATCTGCACCGCTTTATCAATCACAACTTGGGCACATTCCGTCGCGTGCATTTTGGCCATGGCCGCTTCACGGGTTATGCGCCGACCGGTGGTGTCACGGGTCCAGGCCGCGCGGTAAATAAGCAGTGCGCTACTATCCACATCAGTAGCACTTTCCGCTAACATGCCCTGCACCAGTTGCAGATTATGAAGCGGCGCACCAAATAAGTGACGTTCATTTGTACGGTTAACCGCTTCCGAGAGCGCGCGCCGCGCAAATCCAAGTGCTGCCGCACCAACGGTGGAACGGAAAATATCCAGCGTTGCCATCGACGCTTTAAATCCCGCGCCCGCCTCACCAAGACGTTTTTCTTTGGGGATTTTACAGTCATTAAACGTTAAAGTGGCCAGTGGATGGGGGGCTATTACTTCAATCCGTTCGGTAATTTCAAGACCCGCGCAATCCGCGTCCAAAATCATCGCAGAGAGACCCTTTGCACCGGGCGCTTCACCTGTGCGCACGAATAACACATAATAATCAGCGATGCCGCCGTTAGAAATATATGTCTTGGCCCCGTTCACACTATAATGATCACCACAGTCTTCAGCCGAAGTGGTCATATTGGCAACGTCCGAGCCACTATCGAGTTCAGTGAGTGCAAAGGCGGCCATTTTTTTACCTGTCGCCACGCCCGGCAGATATTCGGCCTTCGTTGCTTCGCTGCCAAATAGGGTAATGGTACCGCTGCCTAGTCCCTGCATTGCAAAGACAAAATCGGCTAGACCGTCATGACGGGCGAGGGTTTCTCTAATCAGGCAAAGCGAGCGCACATCAAATTCTTCAAAAATACCGCCGTAAGCTTTTGGCACAACATATTTTAACCAACCACCACCAGCAAGTTTTGCCAGCATGTCTTTGCAGGCTTGATCTACATCTGAATGGTCGATGTCTTTTAAGTTTTCCTGACACCAGTTTTCCAGATCTAGCGCTAGTGTGCGGTGATGATCTTCAAAAAATGGCCATTCCAAATAGGTTTGATCAACTGAAATTTTTGTCATTAATCGCCCTCAAATTCCGGTTTTTCTTTGTTAACAAATGCATGATAGGCACGCTCGAAATCTTTTGTCTGCATACAGATGGCCTGGGCCTGTGCTTCGGCCTCAATAGCCGCATCAAGCCCCATATTCCATTCGTGATTAAGCTGATTTTTGGTAATGCCGTTGGCGAAAGTAGGTCCAGAAGAAATTTTAGTAGCCATTTTTATGGTAACGTTCATAAGGTCATCTGCGCTGGCCAAACTGTTAAAATATCCCCAAGCGTGACCTTCTTCACCGGACATGCTACGGCCCAGAAATAAAAGCTCCGATGCGCGGCCCTGCCCAATGATACGCGGCAAAATAGCGCAGGCGCCCATATCGCATCCAGCAAGACCAACTTTATTAAACAGAAAGGCCGTCTTGCAGTCAGGAGTTCCAATGCGAAGGTCAGCGGCCATGGGAATAATCGCTCCTGCACCAACCGATATACCCTCAACGGCGGCGATAATTGGTTGCGGGCAAGCGCGGATGGCTTTTACCAGATCGCCGGTCATGCGGGTAAAATCAAGCAGTTCCGTCATATCCATTTTAACCAGCGGTCCTATAATGTCATGAACATCACCGCCGGATGAAAAATTGCCGCCATTTGGTGCAAAAATGACCGCTTTAACGTCTTTAACGTAAACAAGATCACGGAAAGTGTCGCGAAGCTCTGCATAACTTTCAAAGCTAAGCGGATTTTTCCGCTCCGGTCGGTCAAGAGCTATGGTGGCAATGCCATTTTCATAGGACCATTTAAAATGTTTGGGTTTATATGTTTCTGGGTTCATCATTTTCCCTCTATCTACCGTCTATGACAATGGCCTGGCCATTTATTGCATCATTTTTCTCATCACAAAGTTTTAACACCTCTGCGGCGATCTCTTTTGGTTCAATAATTCTTTTTTGGCCTACACTAACCAGTATATCATTTAACGCGTCATCACGGCTACGCCCTGTTTGTTTCATCACATTATTAATGGATTGCTCGACCATATCCGTTCTGGTGAAGCCAGGGCAAATAGCATTTGCCGTTGTCGTTGTTTTAGTTAGTTCCAGCGCCAGTGATTTAGTAAGCCCCATAACGCCGTGCTTTGATGCAGAATAGGCCGTTGTGTAAGCGCAACCTTCAATTCCGGCAATGCTGGCAATATTTATAATTCGGCCATGGGCAGCATTTTTTAAATCATTAAAGGCGGCACTTGTGGTCAAATAAACGCTGGTTAAATTAACCGCGATTGTATTTTGCCATGCCGTTAAACTGGTTTTGTGAAAGGGTGCTGCTAGCGCTGCGCCGGCATTATTAACCAGTATTGATATGGGCGAAAATTCCGAAGCTTGCTTAAAGGCAGTGTCTACACTTTTTGGGTCAGTTACATCAACCTGAATGGCACTGAGCGCATCATTTGTGTCTGCTACTTCGTCAAGACGGGTTTTATTTCGGCCCATTATGGTGACCGTGGCTCCCGCTTCAACTAAAGCATGAGTAATTGCAAGACCAATTCCTGTCCCGCCCCCTGTTACAATCGCATGTTTATCTTTCAGTGTCATAAACTTCCCTTTTTAAAAGTATTACAGGTAAATTAATTTATTTGCTACCAAATATGATATTATTTGCATAATCAAATGATTCGCGTTTATAGTGAAACATATAAATTCAATTCAGGGAGATATCATATGAGTACAGTATTAAATGAGTTGGCCGCAGGCCTTGCAAGTGGTGCCGTCAAGGTTGTCGATTTGACACAGGTTTTGGGACCAAACACACCGATTATTTATTTACCGGAAGAAATTGCCAAAAATTCGGCGCCTTTTTCTATGGAGCAGATCTCAAAATATGATGATGATGGTCCGGCCTGGTACTGGAACACGATTACTTTGGGCGAACATACCGGCACTCATTTTGATAGCCCCGTTCATTGGATAAGCGGTAAAGATTATCCGGACGGTGCAACAGACACACTGCCGGCACAAAACCTGATCGGTCCTGCCTGCGTTATTGATTGCTCATCTGAAACGGCGACTGATAAAGACTATCTTCTGACCGCTGACGGCGTAAAAGCATGGGAAGCAGAGCACGGTGAAATTGGCGCAGGATCATGGGTCCTTATGCGAACTGACTGGCTTAAGCTGATGGGCCGCGATAATTTCTTAAATGCTGATGATACGGGCCCGCATTCACCGGGACCGTCAGCCTGCTGTATCCAGTATCTTATTGAAAAAGATATCATGGGTTGGGGCGTTGAAACAGTTGGTACCGACGCCGGACAGGCGGCGATGTTTGAGATTCAGTTCCCGGCTCATTCAATGATGCACGGGGCCAATAAATACGGCCTTGCCAGTTTGATGAACCTTGATCAACTGCCGCCAACCGGGTCTATTGTTGTAGTGCCGCCGCTAAAAATTGAAAATGGTTCCGGCAGCCCGCTGCGCGTTCTTGCTATGACTATGTCATAATTTTAAATGGCTGAAAGATCCTTTAAAAAAGAAGTTGAAAAATTAAAACTTGGTGCCGGGGAAGAGTTTCGCGGTGAGGGCATCCTTGCGGTAACCAAAGGGCTGCTCCAGGCCGGTGTTTCTTATGTCGGTGGCTATCAGGGCGCACCAATATCTCATTTGATGGATGTGCTTAGTGACGCGGAAGATATCATGAATGAACTTAATATTCATTTTGAAACTTCCGCTAGTGAAGCAACTGCCGCGGCCATGCTCGCCGCATCGGTAAATTATCCCCTAAGAGGGGCCGTAACATGGAAATCAACCGTCGGCACCAATGTTGCCAGTGACGCGCTTGCAAATGCAGCGTCAGGCGGTGTTAAAGGCGGCGCACTTATCATCGTCGGGGAAGATTACGGTGAGGGTTCTTCCATTATGCAGGAACGAAGCCATGCCTTTGCTATGAAATCGCAAATCTGGCTGCTTGACCCAAGACCCAATTTAACCTCAATCGTTGACGCGGTGGAGACGGGCTTTGAATTATCTGAAGCGTCAAACACGCCAGTAATGTTAGAGCTTCGCATTCGCGCCTGCCATGTTTATGGACGCTTCACGGCCAAGGATAATAAAAGACCTGAATTTAGCATTCAGGACGCTATGGAAAACCCGGTCCGGGACACGTCAAGGATCGTGCTGCCACCAGCGAGTTATCTTCATGAAAAAGAAAAACTGGAAAAACGCTGGCCGGCGGCGGTCGAGTTTATAAAATCAAGAAAACTTAATGAACATATGGGCGCAGCAGAAGGCGATATTGGCATTATCGTTCAGGGTGGGCTTTATAACAGTCTTAACCGGGCGATGGAACTTCTGGACCTTAGTAATGATTTTGGTGATGCGACGCTTCCCATATATGTGATGAACGTCACGTATCCAATTGTTGATGATGAAATTCTTGACTTTATGGAAGGTAAAAAAGCCGTTCTGCTCGTCGAAGAAGGTCATCCCAATTATATTGAACAGCAGCTAAATACAATTTTGCGCCAGGCCGGATGCGACACGGTCTTAAACGGCAAGGATATGATCAGCGACATTGGTGAATATACCTGTGATGTGATTAAGAAAGGCCTGAACAAATTTGCCAAAGAACATGAGCTTTTAAAGTCGCAAAAGGCCGATGCTCAATCACAAACACCCGTGGAAATTCCGGCTCGACCGGTTGGCTTCTGCACAGGATGCCCCGAACGCCCAATGTTCACCGCCATCCAGCTAGTGGAAAAAGATATTGGTTCTTTTCATATAAGTGCTGATATTGGCTGTCATTTATTTTCGATCCTGCCGCCTTTTAATATTGGTAACACCACTATGGGCTACGGCCTTGGCTGGGCTGGGGCGTCTGCCTTTAACAAGCAAGCCAAGCAAAGAACGCTCTCAATAATGGGCGACGGCGGCTTTTGGCATAATGGCCTGACGTCGGGTGTCGGTAATGCGGTATTTAACCAAACTGACAATGTGTTGATGATCGTTGATAATAATTATTCCGCTGCTACCGGCGGGCAGGATTTAATGTCATCCAAAGCGGAACATGAAAAACGCAGCACCCAGCACGATATTGCAACCGCTGTGAAAGGTGTTGGCGTCACATGGGTAAAGGAAGTGCGAACTTACGATTTGGTGCAGATGCATAGCATTTTGCTTGAGGCAATGACGACAAAAGTTCGCGGGCCAAAAGTTATTGTTGCCCAGGGCGAATGCCAGCTAAATCGTCAGCGGCGCGTGAAACCGATATTTAACGCCGATGTCAAAGCAGGAAAGCGCATGGAACGGGATCGTTTCTATGTGGATAGTGATACCTGCACCGGCGATCACAGCTGCATTCGTATGTCGGGCTGCCCGTCACTCACTTTAAAAGATAATCCTGATCCGCTTAAGTCCGATCCAGTTGCCTATGTGGATAATAGTTGCGTTGGCTGCGGTCACTGCGGGGAAGTTGCCCATGCATCTGTTTTATGTCCGTCCTTTTCCAAAGTGACATTGGTTTATAACGAGAATTTCTGGGACCGCTTTAAAAGCGGACTTAGATCATCGCTCATTGGCATGCTCCAATCGGCGGCAGAGAAAAAACGCCTTTCCCGACTTAAGAAAGCGGGGCTGATATGAGTGCCAAAATGACAAAAAGCAACCGTATTTCAATTGCGATAGCAGCGCTCGGCGGGCAAGGCGGCGGCGTGTTAAGCGGATGGGTCGTTGATCTGGCCGAAGCAAACGGTTATCTGGCCCAATATACGGCAATTGCTGGTGTTGCCCAGCGCACTGGTGCGACCATATATGCCATTGAACTATTCCCTGAAGAGCAGATAAAAAAGCATGGCAGCGAGCCGGTACTTTCCTTAATGCCTATCGCCGGCGATGTTGATATTTGCCTTTCTTCTGAACTTATAGAAGCGGGCCGGGCCGTTAACCGCGGTATCGTGACAGCTGATAAAACAACGCTGATCGCTTCCGATCACCGGGTTTATGCCATCGGCGAAAAAGAACAAATGGGCGATGGGCGCATTGATAGTGATGCCGTGCGGGATGCCATTAAAAAGGCCGCTAAAAAGCTGATCCTATTTAATATGGACGAAATGGTCTTAAAATCTGGCAGTGTTATTTCAAGTGTACTATTTGGTGCCCTTGCCGGTTCTGGCGCGTTACCTTTCAGCCGAGAAAAATTTGAAGAAACCATCAAAAAATCCGGGCGGGCGGTAAACACCAATCTGGCAGGTTTCGATTTGGGCTATCAAAATGCAAAAGGCTCCGTTTCTGTTAGTGAAGCTCCCTGCGCTCAGGAATTTTCATCCAAATCGTCACCACTGCTTGAGCGCATAGAAAATATGCCGGATGAAGCAAGAGCCATTGTGACTTATGGCCTACATAGGCTGGTTGATTATCAGGATGCTGATTATGCAGAACTTTATCTGAGCCGGCTTGATGATTTTAAGGAACAGATGCTGTTAAGTGACGTTGCCAGACATCTGGCCCTATGGATGGGGTTTGAGGACATAATCCGCGTGGCAGATCTTAAAACACGCGTACAAAGATCAGAGAAAATCGCTTCTGAAATTCGTGTCAGTGAAAATCAAATCTGGTACGGTCATGATTATTTTCATCCACGCTACGCAGAATTCACGGATACTTTGCCAGCATCTCTCGGCCGAATGATGGCAAGATCATCTATAGCCAAGAGCATTTTTTCACCGTTCTTTTCAAAAGGACGCATCATTCGCCCCAAAACTATTTTTGGGTATTTAATACTGAGATCTGTTGCGGGCCTTCGTTTTATGCGTAAAAAATCATTACGCTATCATACTGAAAACAAAAGAATAATTTCTTGGCTTGATCTAGTAAAGAAATATGCGGATGATAATCCCGCCCTAGCGCTTGAGATCGCGAGATGTCCTCGCCTCATTAAAGGATACGGTGAAACCCATGCTCGCGGTATCAATCGTTTCTCTGCTATCATGGCCTATGTTGAAAAAAATGGTGATGCAAAGGGTATTGCAGAAAAAATAGCGGAGTTACGTGACGCGGCACTACTTGGTGAAAAAGGCACAGAATTTAATCATATTTTAGAAAAAGGAATGACAGACCATGCCCAACAAAAGGGTGAGTTTACATGGGCCGGATCATCCTGATTTTATTCTTGATGATTACCCGCTTTATAATTTAAACCGAACCTCCGCCACCTATATTGACCAAATGTCGTCTCGGCTTAAAGATTTTAATATGGACCAGCCAAGTTGGCGGGTGCTGATGCTGCTTGGTGACAAGAACCCGAGTTCGGTTGGTGAACTGTCAAGGCGCTCGGTCACTAAAATATCGACCATCACCCGTATTCTCATGCGTATGGAAAAAGAAGACCTTGTAAGCCGCGCTCCTTTTGCCGGTGATAACAGAGTGATAGAAGTTTTTATAACAGACAAAGGAAAAAGCCTTTTAAAAGAGCTCAGAATTTTGGCAGACGACGTTTATAGCCAAGCATTTGATGGAATTTCTGATCAAGATGTAATAACATTCACCAATATTTTAATGAGACTAAGACAAAATCTTAGCTAAACGGGGTAGCTGATGACAAAAACAAGCCATATTGATACATTTGCAATAGATAGATTGCCGGACCAAAAAACATGGCCGGAATTTGTTTTTGATGAAAATATTCCGATTTATCCTGAATTTTTAAACGCTGCTGAACTGCTGCTTGATAATGGTTATGGCGCGCGGCCAGCCATTTATATGGAAAATGAAGTTTGGAGCTATAATCAGCTTAACCGAAAAGCTAACCAGATCGCCGCAGCGTTGTGCGAAGATTATGGAATTGTACCCGGCAATCGGGTGCTTCTTCGCGGTAATAACACGCCAATGCTCGCGGCACTTTGGTACGGCGTCCTTAAAGCGGGCGCGATCGCCGTTACCACCATGACTATGCTTAGGCAAAAAGAGCTCGATGCCATAATTGAGGTGGGCATGCCGAATATCATTATAATCGAAAATGATCTGGTGATTGATGTACTTGAAAGCTCAAAAGGAAAAGCGGATCACGTTTTATCCTATGCTGATATGGAATTAAGCATGGAAGTCAAAGACGGTAATTTCGAAGCCGTGAGGACCAGATCGGATGATGTGGCTCTTCTTGCATTTACATCCGGCACCACTGGGCTTCCCAAGGCGACCATGCATTTTCACCGTGATATTCTTGCCATGGCCGATAGCTTTGGTAGACACACATTAAATCCGGTGCCGGAAGATATATTTTTAGGCTCACCGCCGCTTGCTTTTACCTTTGGTCTCGGCGGGCTTCTTGTGTTTCCGGCGCGCTTCGGTGCATCGGTTGTTTATTTTAATGGCGGCGGGCCGGATAAATTACTGGAAATGATTGAAAAACATAATGTGACGACTTTATTCACCGCTCCAACAGCATATAAAGTGATCATTGATCACCTTGAAGGCAGAAATATTTCAAGCCTTAAAACATGTATTTCGGCCGGTGAAAATTTACCGCTAATCGTGTCGGATAATTTTTATGATGCGACCGGAATTAGGCTTATTGACGGCATTGGTGCGACGGAAATGATCCATGTTTTTATTTCCGCCTCCGGTGATGAAATAAGGCCCGGATCAACGGGCAAAGTGGTGCCGGGGTATAGTGCCGAAATATGGGGTGATGATGATCAACCGCTTGGTGCTGGCGAAGTAGGACGGCTTGTGGTTAAGGGGCCAACGGGGTGTCGCTATCTTAACGGCGATCGTCAGGAAAATTACGTTAAAAATGGCTGGAATATCACCGGTGATATATTCAAAAAGGACGAAGATGGTTATTTTTGGTTTATAGCCCGCGGCGATGACATCATTATTTCAGCCGGCTATAATATAGCATCCCCCGAAGTGGAACAGGCGATTATGGCACACGCGGCCGTATCAGAATGTGCCGTCATTGGCGCGCCCGATCAAGACAGGGGAATGATCGTTAAAGCGTTTATTGTGCTAAAAGACGGTGTTGAAGGAAATGATGAACTTATTAAAGACATCCAGACTTTCGTTAAATCAACCGTCGCGCCTTATAAATACCCCCGAGCGATAGAATTTATAGATGCCCTGCCAAAATCGGCAACGGGTAAGCTGCTAAGAAAAGATCTCAAATAAAATTTTATTTAAGGGATGTTCTTGCTTTACTTAAAAACTGGGTAAAGTCTTGCATATGCTCAAGGTCAATTGATTGAAGTGCTTCCTCGATCCATGTTGCGTTATTATCCGCCATTTGGTTAAATAGATCTCGCCCTTTATCTGAAAGGTTGATGATATAGCTACGTCTGTCTTCTTCTTTGGCAACCTTGGTGAGCAGTCCATCTTTTTGCATGCGGTCAAGCAGCCCTGTAATATTACCTTTTGAGGCAATAAGACGGCCCGCCAGCTCACCAACGCTTAAGCCATTTTCCTGCTCTCTTTCGAGCTGCGATAAAACATCAAAGCGGGAAATATTCTGGCCGAAATTCTGGCGCAGCTTATCATCAATGATCTGTTCCAGTTTTCCTGAATATCGAATAAGCTCAATCCAAAGCTTGAGACTTTCACGTTGTCTTTGCGTATATTGGCCATTAGGCATGTGATTTTTACTCCTTGGCTAATTACTATATCTTCAGTATGAGAAACTGCAAGGGGACAATATTAGTTTACATGTAAGATAAACGGCTATAGGGTGATAATGAATACTATGGAGGGATTCTAATGAAAATTTCAGTGATCGGCGGCGGCCCCGGTGGGCTATATTTTGCACTTCTTACCAAAAAGGCAAAACCCGACTGGGATATAGAAGTGTTTGAACAAAACAGACCCGATGACACCTTTGGTTTTGGTGTGGTGTTTTCCGACGATACTCTTGATGAGTTTTTAAGCAGGGACCCAGGATCATACGAGCTTATCCGCGACGAGTTTGCTTATTGGGATGATATTATCATCCGCTATAAAGGCGAAGAAGTGCGCTGTACCGGAAACGGCTTTGCCGGTTGTTCGCGTCTTAATCTATTAAAAGTTCTGCAAAACAGATGTCAGGCACTCGGCGTTAAAATTACCTATGAGCACAGGATTAATGTTGAAACCTTGGAACAGGATTTTGCAGATTCTGACATGATTCTCGCCAGTGATGGTATCAGCTCGGCCATACGCGAACATTATAAGGAATATTTTAATCCATCGGTCGTGCAAAAAACCAACCGCTTTACCTGGATGGGTTCCACCCGCAAGGTAGAGGATTTTACATACTTTTTTAAAGATAGCAAATACGGTCCGATCTGCGCCCATACCTACCAATATGAAGAAGGCATGTCGACCTGGGTTTTTGAAATGTCAGATGAATGCTGGCAGAAATGGCAGTTTGAAGAATTTAACGAGCAGGGATCAGCGGATAAACTGGAAGAAATATTTGCCGAAGAACTTGAAGGTCATAATCTGATTATCAACCGCTCAATGTGGCGGCAATTCCCGCGTATTTATTGTAATAACTGGCATTATAAAAATATTGCCATCCTTGGCGATGCTAAAGCCTCGGCCCACTTTTCTATTGGCTCCGGATCAAAACTGGCTATGGAATGTGCTATTTCTCTTTCTGATGCGATTGTTGAGCAGGGTGAGGTTTCCGTTGATAAAGCGTTTGAGCAATATGTGAAAGAACGTGAAACACCGGTGCAGATACTGCAGCATAATGCCGATGTATCACTGGCGTGGTTTGAACATATGGACCGTTCATGGGATATGGATCTGATGCAATTTGCCAGCGTTGTTATGTGCCGTTCAAAATCGATAACTTACGATAATCTGATCGTGCGCGATCCGCAGTTTGTGGAAAAAATAGATGATGCCTGGTACGAGAGATACTACCAGGATAGTGGCTATGATTACCGCCAAAGTCGCCCGACCCCCATGTTCACTAAATTTAAGCTCGGCCAAATGGAGCTGCGAAACCGGGTCGTTATGTCACCAATGGCGCAATATTCCGCAGGTGAAGACGGTAACCTTACCGACTGGCATCTGGTTCATTATGGCGGCGCGGCAAAAGGAGGCATGGCGCTGGTCTATGTTGAAATGACATGCCCGTCACCGGAAGCACGCATAACGCGGGGCTGTCCGGGGCTTTGGACTAATAAACAGGAAGAAGACTGGAAGAAAATAGTCGATTTTGTCCACGGTAATACCGAAACAAAAATATGTATGCAGCTTGGCCATGCTGGCCGCAAAGGGTCAACCCAGCGGGGCTGGGAAAAAATGGATTATCCTATTGAGCAAGCGGATAAAAACTGGTCATTAATCTCAGCATCAGAACTTCCTTATTTTGACGGTATTTCACAGACACCGAAGGCGATGGACCGCGAGGATATGGAAAAAGTTATTGCCGATTTCAGGCAGGCGACGATCCGTGCCGATCGTGCCGGTTTTGATATGATTGAAATGCATGCGGCCCATGGTTATCTGATCGCATCGTTTTTATCGCCGCTTACTAATATCCGTAGCGATGAGTACGGCGGATCAATTGAAAACAGAGCACGCTTCCCGCTCGAGGTTTTTGAAGCTATGCGGGTGGTTTGGCCGGACGAAAAACCAATGTCTGTCAGAATTTCTGCTAGTGATTGGCACGAGGGCGGCATAACCGAAGAAGATACTTTTTATATCGCTAATGCCTTTAAAGACGCTGGCGTTGATCTGATTGACGTGTCCGCCGGGCAAACCGTACCGGACCAAAAACCGGTTTATGGCCGTATGTTCCAGCTTGGCTTTGCCGAAGCGATCCGAAATGTGCCGCGCGTTGCGACCATGGCCGTTGGTAATATTACTGAACCTGCTCAGGTTAATACTATACTTCATACACGGCGCGCTGATCTCGTGGCGATCGGCCGTCCCCATTTATGGAATCCTTATTTCATGCGTGATGCTGCGGCGTGGTACGGTGCTGAAATAGGGGGCACTGATTGGGAAAAACAATATCTTACTGGAAAACAGCAGGCCTATAGCTTAAAAGAGAAATCAAGAGCACAGCAACTTGAATGGCAACAAAAAGCTAAACCGAGCCGTCATAATTAAAAATAATTTTTTTCTTTAGGAAACAGGGATATGGCCACATTTAAAGTGACACGAAAAATCCGTTTTGGTCAAACGGATGCGGCGGGGATTACTTATTATCCGCGCCTAGTGGAAATGATCAATGATATTGTCGAGGACTTTTTCGCTGATGCAGTAAAGTTCAGCTATAAGGAAATGATCGTCGAAACCGATTACGGCGTTCCAACTGTCAATTTAAATGTAACCTTTAAAAGTCCGGCAGAACTTGAAGACTATGTCGACTGGTATCTGGTTGTGACCAAAATCGGCCGTTCATCCTTTTCTGTCCTCATTGATGCAAAAGTTGGTGAAAAAGAAATTCTTACCGCTGATGTAAAGCTCGTTTATATCAAAGGAAAAGGCAATATCATGAAAAGCCACCCGCTTCCTGACCACGTCAGAGAAGTCATGCAGGATTACTTAGTTCAGGAATAAAAAATTGACAATTGTATCAACAGACATTCAAAATAATATTGCGGTTCTTAGAATTGATAATCCGCCGGTAAACGCACTTTCCCATGCCGTTCGCTCCGGGCTTTCAGATACGCTTAAAAATATTGCAAATAACAAAGATGTAAAATCAGTTGTCATCATTTGTAAAGGTAGGACCTTTTGCGCTGGGGCTGATATTACTGAATTTGGTAAACCGCCTGTTAGCCCTACGCTCCCTGAATTAATGGATGAAATGGACAGCTT
>JABJKT010000029.1 GCA_018660225.1 Kordiimonadaceae bacterium | reverse complement strand
GCCGTTCGCTGTGTGCCCCCACAAAATAAAACCACTTCAGAAGAAGAAAGCAACTGTAGGCCTTTTCTTATTGAACAAATTGAAAAACTGCCAACCATTAAAATTATTCTGGCCCTTGGCGGCGTGGCCCATAAAGCCGTCCTTTCAACATACGGCGAAAAGAAATCAGACTTTAAATTTGCCCATAATCAAATCCATAGACTATCAAACGGCCTAATGCTGATCGATAGCTATCATTGTTCGCGCTATAACACCAACACCAAGCGTCTAACCACTGAGATGTTTGAAGATGTATTTCGCAGCATCAGGGGATATTTGAAATAATGCCTCTCTGTGATATAATTTTGTCATAAACAATAAAAATAAAGGAAATCAAAATGAAAAAGACAGTTCTTGCTACCGCGGTAGCTCTATCATTGCCGACTGGTGCATTTGCGCAAGACTGGGACAATATTGAAATAACCAACATCAAAGTTACAGATGGTCTTTATATGCTTATGGGCGAAGGGGGAAACCTTGGTGTTTCAATTGGCGAAGATGGCGTGTTTCTGATCGATGATCAATATGCACCGCTGACGGAAAAAATCCTCGCCGCTATCCACGAACTTTCAACTGACGAAATTCATTTTGTGTTTAACACTCATTACCACGACGATCATACCGGCGGCAACGAGAACCTCGGCAAAAAAGGCATTGATATTGTTGCCCATGACAATGTCTATAAACGCCTTAGTGATAGTGGTTCCCCGAAAGAGGCACTACCGATTATTTCCTTTAACGACAAGCTGACATTTCATATGAACGGCATTCATATGAAAACCAAACATTACCACTCGGCCCATACAGACGGTGATAGCGTGGTTTATTTTGAAGGCAAAAATGTCATTCATATGGGCGACACGATGTTCAATGAGGCCTATCCTTATGTTGATGTACCAGGCGGCGGATCATGGCAGGGTATACTTGATTTGGCTAAAGACACATTAGCCACTATTGACGACGAAACACAAATTATTCCGGGCCATGGCCCCCTTACTAATAAAGCGGGACTACAGATTTATTATGACGTTCTTCTCGATATCGATAGCCTACTAAGACCGGTCGCGAAACAAGGCTTATCCCTTGAAGATGCTAAGAAATTATCACCTCTTGCCAAATATGACGGCGACTACGGAAACGGATTTATGGACCCAGATACATTTATAAGTATAGTGTATATGGATATATACAACCATTTAGATAATTAAAACAACTTAAGGTATAATTTTGTGCTAGGAATTTTATTCAGTTTGGGTTAAGGTAGTTTTGCTATATTGATTCTCAGGTGAATGGGTTCTATTAATTTAAGGAAGGAATATATGATGAGTATGTTAAAAAAATTCCTAAACAAGACGGCATTAGTCTCAGGACTTGTTGCCATGAGCTTGATCACAATCCCTTATGCCGATGCAGCGCCAAAGCGTGCTAAAGGCAAAGCAAGCGTTTCGAACGACAACAGCAGAGTGTTTAACCGCGGCAAACGTCTTGTTCGTCCCAGTACTGTAAGAAGGACAGGCGTACGCCCTAATCGCTCAAATAGAGTTGCAACAGCTCCTGCCCGAAACACAGCACGTGTTACGACCAGAAATACACCACGTGTTTCGCAAGTTGGTCGGGGCGGCAATCGCGCCAATCGGGTTGTTACCCGTGGAAATCGCGCTTTACGCAATGTGCGTCCGGCAAGAACTGTATATAACAACAATTCTAGAAATGTCAGATACAACACACGTCCAAACCGTAGAGTTACTTATCGCAATCCCAGACGCGGTTACTACAGAAACGGTTCATTTTATACCGGTCTTGTTGGCGGCGCCCTTTTATATTCAGCCTTAAATAGCAACAGCTATTACAATTCCAGTTTTGGCATTAATTATAACTATGGTTATCCTTATAATAATGGTTACGGCTATAGTTCATACAGCTATAACGCACCCTATTATGGCGCGAACTACCGTTATGCCCCCAAAACTGAAGTGGTTTATGTAGACCGCCCTATGGTACAACAAGTTCCTGCTTATCAGCAACAACCGGTCGACCCTGCTTATCCTGCAGCCGCACAACAGCAAGACCAGAATTGCCTTCAAAGTCGTGAATACACCACAACTATTGAAATTGGTGGTGAAAGTGTGCCGGCTTATGGTCAGGCATGCCTACAACCAGATGGCAGCTGGAAATTCGGCGACCCGGTAGCCGTTCCAAGTTTTTAAATAATAACAGAACCCAAATATAAAGTACCCGCCCTCACCGGCGGGTATTTTTTTGAAAGAACTTTTAAGAAGACAACCGAAATATTTGAAATAAAGCGTTAATCCTTTAACAAAACAACAGAACGTGCAATTTTTTTATTGTTTCAACCGTATAAGAAGAATACAAATATTAAGAAATTAAAATTTGGAAATTCAATTTAATATGTCAGATTTAATATTAATAGTAGATGATGAGGAAGACTTGCGCGAAGTTGTCCGCGCTTTATTGGAACTTAATGGCTTTCGGGTTATCGAAGCTGAAAATGCCAATGAAATGTTTAGCCAGGTAAAAGAGAATGACATTTCTTTAATTTTATTGGATATTGGATTACCAGAAAATGACGGATTATCAGCGCTAAAAAAAATGCGCCCAGATTCTGATATCCCTATCGTTTTATTAACCGGCAAAGGAGATGTTATTGATAAAGTCGTTGGCTTGGAACTAGGTGCCGATGACTACATAACAAAACCCTTTCATTCACATGAATTGATAGCCCGGGTAAAAAACGTATTACGCCGCGCATCAGCCCCCAAGTCACCTGAAGCTAAAAACAACAATACCGGAGCTGTTATTACTTTTAATGGTTGGAAATTAAATGTTAATTCTCAGATACTTATTAATCCGAACGATGAAGAGATATTCATCACAGGTCACGAATTTGCTATTTTGCAAGCACTAATTAATGATGCAGGTCGCACACTAAGTCGCGATCGGTTACTTGACAAAGTCAGCACAAATGATCGCGAGCATACCCCCTTCGACCGTAGCTTAGATGTTATGATTGCCAAGTTAAGAAAAAAATTAGATGACAATCCAAAAATGCCGAAATTTATCCGCACTATAAGACAAGTAGGGTATATGTTTATTGCTGAAATCAGCAATTAATCACCGACAGCACCTTAAATTATACATCTAATGATTTTCGAATAGCGATGGCTAACTCATAATGGTTATAAGGTTTATGCAGCATATTTAGGGCTAACCGTGATATTTCCGCATCGTCATCCTTAATTTTATTCTCAAGGTTTTGACTATTCCCGCTGGTAAATAATATTTTTAATTTTGGATGAATTTTCAAAGCTGAACTTGCCATTTCATAACCATCCAGGTTATTTGGCATTACGATGTCACTGAGTAGAAGATCAATATCCTTATTTGCATTTAAAATTTCAAGAGCATAAGTCGCATTATTTGCTGTAAATACTGAATAGCCAAGATTGATGAGTTGCGCTTCAGCAATTTCACATAGATGCTTTTCGTCTTCAACAACAAGGATGGTTTCTTTACCGCTAGGAATGTCTTTTTGGTTTGAGAGCTGATTAGGTTTTATAATATTATTATTATAAGATCTTGGGATATATAATTTGAACGTTGTCCCTTTGCCTAGTTCTGAAATTATTTTCATATGACCACCAGAACGCTGAATAAAACCGTGGACCATACTCAAACCCAATCCCGTTCCCTTATTAACAGCTTTGGTCGTAAAAAAGGGCTCTATCACTTTGTCTATTAATTCAGGCTCTATACCAGTACCGGTATCACCAACAGAAATCACCACATAATCACCAACTTTATTATCAATGATTGCTTCTGTATATTGCTCATCAAGTGTTATGTTTTCAGTTTCAAAAGTCAGCTCCCCACCTTCGGGCATCGCATCCCTTGCATTAAGAGAGAGATTAAGAATGGCGTCCTCCAAGTCACTGCTATCGATTTCAACTGGCCATAAATCCTTGGCAAAAGATTTATTAATTTTAACGGAAACTGTGAGTGATTTTTTGATAAAGTCTTCAATATTCAATATATGATCATTGACATTGGTTATAGCAGCAGCATGCGTTGTTTTACGGGAAAAGCTAAGAAGCTTTTTAATCAAATTTGCGCCGCGGTCAACGCCACTAATAGCCTTATCTACTCGTAACACCGTTTTTGTTTCACCCGCGACTGTGCTTTTTAATATTTCTAAGTTTCCTAAAATTATACCAAGTATATTATTAAAATCATGTGCAATACCGCCAGTAAGCTTCCCGACAGCATCCATTTTATGCGAGTGACGTAATTGCTCCTCCCTTTCTTTAAGTGCCGAAAGATCCTGAATCTGAGCGACATAATGAACGGGCATATTATTGTTATCTTTCACCAAAGATACGTTTACTTGGGCCGGCACTATTGTTCCATCTTTTCGAACAAGTCGTTTTTCAATTTGATAGGTCAGCCGTTTGCCACTGAGTACCTCGTCCATTAGAGTTTTACTCATGCCCCGGTCCTCTGGGTGGGTAAGTTTGTCAACGGTCAATTTCATAAACTCTTTGCTCGTGTAACCAACGGTCTCACAATAAGCTTCATTCACTCTTATAAAATTTCCATCTAAACTTACCAATGCCATGCCATGAGACGCATATGCGAAAGCATTTTGAAACTGATTATTTATCTCGTTAAGCTTCGCATTTGATCGTACTTTAGAAGTAACATCCGAGACAACGCCGATCACGCTGCTAATTTCGCCCTGTTCATTATAGACGGGATGTGTCTGGGTAGAGAGCCATCTAATTAATCCATCTGGCTGGATTATTCTATAATCAGGAATGACGGTCGAAAAATTATTACTAATCACAGTTGGCAAGGCATTTAAATACATTTCCAAATCATCTGGATGGATCATGTCTCGCCAAACTTGCCTATCATCATAAAGGTCTTGGCATTTGTGATTGCTCCATTTTTCGAAATTAGGGCTGACATATTTAATTTTTGATAAATCTGGCGAGGAAATATAAAATAACCCGTCAACAGTTTCCGCGATTTGCTTAAAACGCTCTTCACTAAATTTTCGGCGCCTCACCTCACGCCTTAAGCTAAAGTTCCAAATCAGTATAAGAGCTACTATAGCAGCAGATATAGCAATAATTTGCCAAACCAAATCATAGTTCTGTTTTATTTCAGGCTTTAAAACCACCCACTGACTGGTTATGCTCGCCATTTCGCTCTGGGAAACAGATAACAAAGTCTTTTGCATTATACTGGCCAGCAAGGGTAAGTCGGCCCTAATACCAATAGATATATCTCCATTATAAGGAGCAACGCCAACCACACTAATATTTGTGATGTTCTCGGCTGCCATAGTCTGCGCTGTAAGGGGAACACTACCAATATGCGCATCTGCAACACCACTTGAGACAAGCCTTAAGGCTTCTGCTTTTGTGTTGGTTTCTATGATTTCTATATCTGGGAAATCTTGTTTTATCATGCCATTCATGACAAATCCTTTTGGCATGGCAATTCTATGTCCAGACAGACTTTCCATGTTGCCAAAAATATTTTCGCCTTCTCGGCCAAAAATCATGGTGTTCACATCAAAATAACTATCGGTAAAAATAAGGTATTCTGTCCGTTCATCCGAGGTGCTTATGGCACTCACAATATCGGCTTCTTTTGAATGAATTTTAGAAAGGCCTTCATCAAAAGTTTTATTTTCTATCCATTCAAAGCGAATGTTTAATTTATTTGAAAAAATATCAAGTAATGAACCCGCGATACCACTTATCTCCCCTTCTTGCTTGATAAACTCAACAGGAGCAATTGAAGGGTCGCTAGCTACATTAATGACTTGATGTTCTGACAACCAGACTTTTTCTTCTTCGGTCAAATTTATTTCATTTGCCATACCATATGGCATCTGCCATTTTTGCAATAGCTGGCTCAGTTGTTGTTCACTGATGGCAGCTTTACCTTTTTTAATAATATTTATAAGTAACGGCCAGTCATTTCGTGCAGCAATTCTGCCTTCATAGCCTTGAGATAGTGTTAACAGTTTTGTGCTATTGATAACGTCCAAATTTGAAATGAAATTTTTGTTAATTAAAGAAAACATTGTCGCGCGTGAGCCAATATATAAATCTATATTGCCTTCGGACAAACTTAACAGCCCCTCAACTGGGGTGTTGAAATCTATAAAGCTTAAATCTGGATTGTTTTTTTTATAATCTTTTGTCGCCGCCCAATCTGCAGAAATTCCAATGGATTTTCCTTCAAAACTTTCATCATTACTATAGTTTTCCGATCCTGTATTTTTGAATATGGCGTGCGGTAAATATACATACGGATCTGTGAAATTAAGATATTCAGTGCGTTCATTAGTCTGGAATATATTATGTGAGACGTCAATTTTTCGTTCTTCAAGCTGGGTAATAAGTTCTGACCATGAGTATCCATTGACATATTCTATTTTTAAGCCAACATTTTCAGCAATTAAATTTAGATAATCGACTGAAAACCCTGCCGCTTCTCCCGCCCGAACAAATTCGTTTGGTGAAGAGTCCATTTTATTAGTCGCTGTTATTAGAGGATGTTCTGAAATCCATTGTTTCTCTTCAGCCGTTAAAGAAACGACAGCCTCTGATATCACGTGTTCGTTTTCTTGAACAGGCAATGTCTGGGCATAGGCGACCGTGCCACTGAAGAACAGCATTATGATTAAAACAAATAATTTCAAAAATTTTCTCTTGAGTATATTGCTACACCTATATTCACATAAAAAACCAATATACCAAAATTAGTATATCTGTTGCTTAAAATATATAGGATTTACGCACTCTAAGAAACGAAAATTTTCATGCAAGCAAATTCAATCATATTTAACGCCTCAAAATTACTTCGGTTACATTTGGTTACAAAAAGTAACAATAGATTACCTTAGGAGAAATTTTTGAGAAACAATTGTCCGTTAAAGTGTTTTTATCATTTGGAAAGAACGATCTATATTATAAATTTAATTGTCAAAATTTAGTAATTTTAAGATAAAGTTCAGCAAAAATCTTGGCGGGATATTTTTATAAACTATAAAAATAGACATTTTTTAGCTCTACGATTGTTTCGTTTCAAATTGAAGTGCTTTAGACCTTTTGATCTAAAGCAATCTCGTCTCACTGTGTATCGCTTTTAAGTAGTCTACCTTGCTGGCGTTTCCAATCTTTATCTTTATCAGAAGCCCGTTTGTCGTGGAGCTTTTTACCTTTGGCTATACCGAGCATCACTTTGGCGCGGTTTTTGTCGTTGAAGTAAATTTTCAACGTGACGATGGTCATGCCTTTTCGCATCACGGCGGCCATCATATTTTTGATTTGTTTTTTGTGCAGAAGCAACTTCCTGACCCGACGCGATTCGTGATTTTCGCGGTTGGCTTGTTCATATTCTTTGATATAACAATTTATCAGAAACGCTTCACCGTCTTTTACCTCGGCATAACTATCTGTAATATTGCTTTCGCCATTGCGCAGTGATTTAACCTCTGAGCCTTTAAGAACAATCCCGGCTTCAAGTTCTTCTTCGATATGATAATTGTGGCGCGCTTTCCTGTTCTGGGCGATCACTTTATAAGCGCTGTTTTTCTTATCACTGGACATTTATTTTCCGATTAAATCAATTTAACTGCAAAATAGGTGTTCAGATTGATAACTGCAAGCCCTTAAGAAAATAATCGGACAAAAAAAAGGCGGGAATAAATTCCCGCCTTTAAAGTCATACGCTTAAGAATTAATGGGGATAATCCTTAGCGCACGGGACATTCTATTTAATTAGTAGGTTCGCCGCGGCCTCTACGGCTACGTTCACCGCGACCACGTCGATCATTTAAGATGCCATCACTATCACGGTCCATGCGGTCAAACATACGCTCACCAACGGCATTATATTCATCTGCTGAAATTGAACCGTTACCGTCAGCATCCATACTATCAAAACGCTTCTTAGTGCGTTCAGCATCACGGGCTGCCCGTTCTTCTGATTGTTCAGCGCGGCGTTCTTCACGCTCGTCTCGCTGCGCCTCTCGGCGTTCGTCTCTAGCAGCACGGTCAGCGGCTTGTTTTGCCAGATATTCTTCAAGTGTGATACCGCCGCCGTTGGTATCCGTTTCGGCGAAGCGCTTATCAAACATGGCGGAAAATTCCGATTTTTCAACGGTACCATTACCGTCCGTGTCCATAGCGGACATACCGCGAGACTGCCCCCTGTCCTGGGACATGGCAGCGCCGGATATTGACAAAGCGATTACGCCTGTAATTACATATATTGACTTATTCATTTCGATCTCCAAATTTAATCCTATTCCCACAGGTCTTGTATTAATAATACGCAGCAGATTTAAAAACCCGCCGCATTATTTTTAGCTTTTGGAATAAAATGTTTATTTTTTGCGAATAAACCGAATGATTGAGAGCAAAAAGGCAAGCGCACATAAAAACGCCATCAAAAAATAGGCGCCGCTTGATACATATTCATAGATCACACCGCCGACATAGGTCGCAAGCCCCATCCCAAGGCCAAGGGGTAATGCCGAATAAAGACTTTGCGAAGAAGCGGCATAATCTCGTTTAACCCTCTTTGCAAGATAATGAATTGCGGCAAGATGGCTCGCGCCAAAAGTAAGGCCGTGGATAAGCTGGACCACGAATAAAACCGGAAGCGACATGCTCATGGCCATTGTCGCCCAGCGAAGGGCGCCTAACAACCCAATAATGGCAAAAATCATAGAAAGCGGATATTTATTTATAATCTTTTGAAAATATAGAAAGAATATTATTTCCGCGATCACACCAACCGCCCAGAGAAAGCCGATCACATCCTCACCAAGCCCGTTTTCTTTCCAGTAAATACTGCCCATGGAGTAATAAACGCCGTGGCTCATCTGCAGTAGCCCCACCACACATAAAAACCAAACAAAATCGCCATCAGATAGCAGGTGTTTTATCGGTGAAGATGATTTTGTTTCACTTGAAATATGCGCTTTTTTATTACCGCGCGGTAATAAAATGACCGTGATCAACAGCAAAATCATACTGCCGTAAAAGGCCCAAAGAACATAATCAATGGAATTATTTTTAAGAAACATTCCCATAAGAACGGTCGCTACGATAAATGCAGCAGAGCCAAAAGAACGAATATGACCATAATTAAGATCATGTTTTACGCTTTGGCCAACCGTTATTGTTTCCATAAGGGGTAGAACCGCCGGCATTGTAATATTAACAACAAGCGTAATCAGCAGTAGCGACCAAAAACCGGCTGCAAAAATATAAAAACCCGAAACGATGACACTAAAGACCACTGAAATGAGCAGCGGGCGCCAATATTCAGCGCGCTTATCCGCCGCCTGACTAATCAACGGGGCAACAATAATTTTGATAATGTAAGGAACGGCAATGATTATACCGATCTCGCTAGGTGAAAGCCCTCGGCTACTGAGCCACATGGCCCAAAAGGGAGTGATAATACCAAGATAAATGAAAAAGCTGGTGTAATTTGAAGAAAGCTTCAGAAAAACCGATGTTTTAATTTTCATAGAGAATATCTTCCAGCTCTTCTCTGGTTGCCTTTAATATCTGCTTTGTTTCCGCGTAACTAAAGCCTGCTCTCGCCATTGCGCCGCTTTCCTTTTTAACGGTATTTTCTTCCTTTTCCCTAATTCTGAAGGGACCAAAACGTCTTTTTCTGACATATTTAATAGCACTTACCAGGTTTATATTTGGATTATCCTCGCAAGCTTTTTCAATAGTTTCATTGATTAGATCAGCTGAAACACCCTTTTGGCGTAATTTATTTTTTATCCCAGCGACTGAATTACCGGAATTAATTAGAGCTCTAGCGCGCGACTTTGCATAAAGCTCATCGTTGACGAAATTTTGTGTTACACATTTTTTGACAATTTCATCAATCCATATGTCAGCTTGTTCGCTCTGTTCTTTTTCATTTTCGCTACCCACGACTATTCTGTATACTTTTCGCTTTAATATAAGCTTTAAATTCGCTTGTGTTGTTGCATATCTTTCAAGGTAACGATAAGCCGCAGCAGAAAGATACTGACGGGAAAGATTTATTTTCTTATTTGACTTTTTCATTTTTTGAGATTAACCGTTTCCCATGCTTGAGAATAGACCCTTATCACATTATTTATATTTACTGTTTCTTTCCACTGTTTGGGGAACGTCATTTTTAGTTATAAAAATTGTCTCTCCAACTGTTCCGCCCCTGACCATTACTGCCACTCGCATTACCATAGGGGCCCTTGTAATTGCGGCTATTGTCCTATTAAAAGGTGAAAAATTACCTACACATTCATCAATTTGGATAAAAGGATCTATAATTGGCCTAATCGGAACAGGTATTCCTTTTGTTTTTATAAGTTGGGCTGTTCAATATATAAATAGCGGCACAGCTGCCATTACGATGTCTATTATACCGCTTTCGGTCTTTATCATGGCCCACTTTGCTCATCATGATGAGAAAATGTCGTGGATGGGGCTGATTGGAATTCTTTCCGGCATTTGCGGCGTTCTGGTGCTTTTTTATGATACACTTATGTCCAGCACCGGCCATGCTCTTGGAACATATGCACTTATTGCCATGCTTGTTTCTGCTTTTGGGTATGCGCTAGCCAATATTCTAATAAAAAAATATGTAAAAACCGACCCCGTTAACACTTCTTTTGTCATGTTAACGACCTCTGCACTGTTCATTTGGCCGCTCGCGGCTTTATTTGAAAATCCATTTTCCTTAAATTTCGGCATGACTGAAATTGTTTCATTAACATATCTGGGGTTTTTACCAACGGGTCTTGCAACAATGGTTCTTGTAATATTTACTCAAAAAGCTGGATCGACATTTGTTTCCTATAATACCTATTTTATACCAATCTTTGGTGTATTTGCTGGTTATTTAGTTCTTGATGAAGCCTTAAAACAAACAACTTTCATCTCTATTTTATTTATTATTATTGGAATATATATCGCCCAAAAACAAAAAAAGCGGCCTGTTTAACTAAAAATATAAAATTTTATATAATTCACAGAACGCTTTTTATAGTTGGCAAAATCCAATTCGCACTGTAAAATGAACGAGAAAAAATTAAAAAATACTTGCGATAATACACTCCAACATGTATCGAAGGTGAATAAATTAATACTGTAATATGACAAAAGTGCTATTTTAAAAATAATTTTGCAATGATGGGAAAGCCCTTTAGTATAGTTCGGGACAATTATCAAAGAAACATAAAGAAAACAGCTAAGTGACATAAATCATATATGCTTGAACCTACACCAACATTAGATACTACGCTGCCACGAAGATGCGCAGACTTCGACACCCTTCTAGAGGCATTGGATTATGCCGCTCAAGGTTTGAGAGGACTTAACTTCTATTCTCCTCGCGGGGAACTCGAAACCAGTATCACATACAAACAAGTACGCAAGCGCGCCATTGAAATCGGCCGCCGGCTGGTGCATTTTGGCATTGAAAAAAATTCACGTGTTGCCTTAATTGCTGAAACAAACGAAGATTTTGTCTGCTATTTCCTCGGCTGTCAGTATGCGGGCCTTTTGCCGGTCCCCCTTCCCCTTCCTACATCATTTGGCGGTAGAGACGGTTATACTGAGCAACTTCATCAACAAATGAAAAGCTGTGAAGCAAGTGTCGCACTTTCCGCAGCCTATATGCTGCCGCTACTTGATGAAGCTACAAATGGCCTTAACATGAAATTTGTTGGCTCTCCTGATACTTTTGAAGCCCAATCAAGCAAAACTGATCTAAAAAAGGTAACTCTTCCAGATGTAAATGTGGATGATCTAGCCTATCTTCAATATTCATCTGGTAGCACTCGTTTCCCGCATGGTGTTGCAGTGACCCATAAATCCTTAATGTCGAATTGTTATGGTATTGGCAAAATTGGAATGGATGTAAATGACAATGACCGTGCTGTTTCATGGTTACCATTTTATCATGATATGGGTCTTGTCGGTATGCTTATATCACCGATCACATGTCAGGTTTCTATTGATTATCTTGCAACAGAAGCCTTTGCCAGACGCCCGATACAGTGGTTAAAACTTATTTCTAAAAATAAAGGCACTATGTGCTCAGGACCAACTTTTGGTTATGAAATTTGTGCGAGACGGGCTAATTCAACCGACCTTGAAGGACTAGATTTATCTAGCTGGCGTGTCGCAGGAATTGGGGCGGATATGATCCGGCCTAATGTTCTGGAAACTTTCGCAGATACTTTTAAAGATTGTGGCTTTGATAAACGAGCCTTTATGCCAAGTTATGGACTAGCTGAATGTACTTTAGCCGTTAGTTTCGGGCCAAAATTTTCCGGATATGAAGTTGACCATGTCAGCGAAGAAGTTCTTAGTGGTGATGTAAAATCCGTTAGAGACCATAAAATTAATGGCAACGGAGCCAATTACCGCGAAGTTGTTAATTGCGGAAAACCCCTTCCGGAATATGAACTTGAAATTCGCGATGAACATGATGATGCACTTGTAGAACGTGAAATCGGCCGTGTTTGCCTAAAAGGGCCAAGCGTTATGGTCGGTTATTACATGGACGAAGAGGCTACGCGTCAATGTTTATCCGATGATGGATGGCTCGACACCGGTGATATTGGCTATGTAGCTGATGGATCACTTTACATCATTGGCCGCATAAAAGATCTTATTATCATTAACGGTAAAAATCATTGGCCACATGACATTGAGTGGGCGGTTGAGAAATTACCTGAACTTCGCTCCGGCGATAGTGCAGCCATTTCAATACCAGGCGAAAATGATGAAGAAGTGCCGGCTATACTCGTTCAGTGCCGCAAGCGCGACGAAGAAGACCGTGTGGATTTGGAAAATAGAATTAAATCTGAAGTTCAGGCGGTAATCGGAAAATCACCTAAAGTGATTCTCGTACCACCGCGCTCATTACCAAGAACATCGTCAGGAAAATTAAGTCGCGTTAAAGCCCGTAGACAATATTTAGAAGGCAATCTCTCTTAAAATAAATAACTTAATTGACGAATGAGTTTATCAAACGCTAATCTTAGGTAAAATAAGATTGGCGTTTTCTTTACCTGAGATAATGAATGACAAAACGAATAGCCCTCACCGGCGCAACAGGCTTTGTTGGCGGACATTTACTCCGCTTACTTTTATCCCGTGGATATAAGATAAATGCTTTAACCAGAGTTATGCAGGAACAAATAGAAAATGTTAACTGGGTTAAAGGCGATCTTGAAAATAAAGACGCTCTAAAGGAACTCGTCAAAGATGCTCATGTTATTATCAATGTTGCCGGACTTGTTAAAGCGCAAAATAAAAAAGATTTTTCAAGAGCCAACTCTGACGCCATTTCAAATATACTAACCTCAATAGACAAAGAAAAAACTGCTCCCCACTTTATTCAAATATCGTCACTTGCGGCCAGAGAACCACAATTATCAGATTATGCCTTTAGCAAAAATGAAGGCGAAAAGGTATTAATTAACAATGAGATAGGCATTAACTGGACAATTATCAGACCGCCAGGCATCTACGGTCCTAATGACCAGGAAACTTTAAAAATATTTAAACTGATAAAATGGCGCCTCGCTTTATATCCGGGCAATAAGCACCACAGGGTTTCCTGGATACATGTTACTGATCTGGTAAATGCAATATCCAGAATAGTTGAAAAAGATCAACAATACGGCACTATAATTGAAATCGACGATGGCAATAAGGGCGGCTATACTCACGCAGAGTTCTTTGATACCATTGCTAAAAACTTAAATATAAACCCAATTAAAATTACCGCGCCAAATTTTCTTTTAAAAATTATTGGCCATATTAATGACATAATGGGAGCTATTTTAGGCTACGCACCGATGCTATCATCAAAAAAAGTGAATGAAATTTGCCATCCTGACTGGGTTTGCAGAGATACTCATAAATTTCAGGATGATGAATGGCATGCTAAATATAACTTAACAGAAGGTCTTAAAGAAACACTCGACTGGTACAAAAACAATAAATCCATTTAATCATAATTTTTTATAATGGATTTTATAATCGACATTCTGTAAGTTAGCCGAGTTACTCCTGAGGTATAAAAAATGACATCAAGTACGACAGAAATCTTTGAGCAAATTCGTGAAATTTTATCACCGTTTAATCAAAAAGGCGTTG
>JABJKT010000028.1 GCA_018660225.1 Kordiimonadaceae bacterium | reverse complement strand
TAGCGATGACTTTATTTCTAAATATTCTCACTGAAGAGTTTTATTTCCGTGCATACTTGCTTCCTAAACTAAGCAAATACGGGAATTTATCATGGGTTATTAACGGTGGATTATTTGCGTTATACCATTCATTTCAGCTCTGATTGTTGCCTCAGATATTGCCAGTAAGTCTTTTTGTAGCTTATATTGTGTACAAAAGCAGATCTATCTGGCCAGCCCTTGCTTTTCATATGATCGTAAACACCCTGACAGTGATTGGAATGGTATTTATAATTATTTCTTAAAAAAGATGAGCGCCTGTTTTTTGTAATATGTACAGATAGTTCTTGGAAACTTAGAACGAAGGCTTCTGGCGACAAGTAGACATTCGCGTTCTGTTATTTTTGATGAATTTTAAATGCCGCTTGGTCTTAAAAGGCCCGCTGTTTAATATTAACCTTTTACAATAGTCTCATACATCCTACAATGTCCAAAATAATATTAAGGCACAATTTGATTATGAAATTTTCAAAAAACAATCCGAAAGCCCTCATAGCAGGGCTTTGTCTTTTACTCTTGTCATCTTGTGGGGAGCAAAATGAATCTGTTGATGAGAAAGCGTCTTCTTCAACATGGATCATTAAGAATGCGGTTGTTTATGATGGATCAGGCGCTGAACCTGTGAATGCTGATATACGTATAGAAAATGGAGTTATTACAGGCGTTGGAATATTTGATGCCCAGAATAACGACAAAATTTGGGACGCTGATGGCCTGGCTTTAGCGCCCGGATTTATTGACCCACATAGTCATCATGATACAAAATTAATGAAGAAGCCGGCACCTGAAAGCGCCCTTGGACAGGGCATTACAACCATCGTAAGCGGAATGGACGGCGGCGCGTCCACCTTTGGCGATCCGTTTGTTTCAATTGAAAATAATTTTTCAGTATTTCAAGAAAGTCCCGCCGCCATAAATCTTGCTTATTTCGCGCCACATGACACTTACCGTGAGATTGTTATGGAAGATGATTTTAAGCGTGCCGCTACAGCAGAAGAACTTGATCAAATGGGGCAAATGCTGCGCCGTGATATGGAAGCCGGCGCACTCGGGCTATCCACAGGGCTTGAATATGAACCTTCTTTATATTCAATAACCCAAGAAGTGATCGAGCTTGCCAAAATTGCTGCAGAATATGGCGGTAAATATTCAAGCCATATCAGAAGTGAAGATATAAAAGTGACCGAGGCTATAGACGAAGTGCTGACCATCGCCCGCGAAGCGATGATCCCGGCGAATATTAGTCATATTAAACTCGCCATGTATGCAATACACGGCAATGCGCCAGATGTTATTGAAAAGCTCAATAAAGCTCGCGAAGAGGGACTTGATATTACGGCTGATATTTACCCCTATGATGGCTGGAAAGCACCGATGGCTATATTAATGCCAGCGCGTGATTACACTGACCGTGCAGCAGGGGAATATGCGTTAAGCTCAATTGCCTCACCCGCTAGCGTTACGATCTCGGATTATGACGGCGAACCTTCATATATTGGTAAAACATTAGCAGAGCTTGCCATTGAAAAGAATACGGACCCTGTGAGCCTTATGATGGAGATGCTCCAACGTGCAGAACGGGATGACCTTAATGAACGCGTCATTGGCCGTAATATTGGCGAAGAGGATATTAAAACATTTATGAAATGGCCCTATACGGCCATAACCACTGATGGTGGCATAGATGATAGCCATCCCAGAGGTCAGGGGACTTTTGCGCGAGTGCTCGCAAGTTATGTCAGAGATAAAAATGTGCTGCCTTTAAGTGAAGCAATTAGAAAAATGACAAGCTTACCCGCCCGTAATTTGGGGATCACGGACCGCGGTATGATTAAACAGGGTTTTGCGGCTGATTTGGTGCTTTTTGACCCAGATACAATTCAAGATCACGCGACATTCGAAAATTCACTGCAATATTCAAGCGGTATTGATGCCGTGTGGGTCAATGGAGAGCTGGTTTGGGACAAAGGAACCGTTACGGCCGCTCGCCCAGGGCAAATTATCCGTCGTCATAATTCAATGAATGAATGACTTTTTTTATAAGACAAAGGTCTCTATTAAATGAATTTTCAAATTATTAAATTACGCACTTTCTTTCTATTTCTCACCGCTCTATTGATTGCAGTGGGTGGTTTAATTGAACCGTCTTTCTCTCAAGGCAACGTGACGACGGGCCGTTATCCTGAACCGCTCATAAATCATATTGCGGACTGGAACAATAAACAGATCGCAGTCAAACAAAGACCCGATACTTATATTGAAATTAATCAAAGAGCTTTTTATGATAACATTCGTCTGGTAAAGAACGAGCTTTTGAATGATAAAACAAAATTGATGGTTGTTATAAAATCCGATGCTTATGGGCATGGTTTGCAACTGCTCGGAAATGTTGCTGAAATGGCCGGAGCTGATTATTTTGGCATCACAGAAAATCATTCATTAAAAATAATGCACGAAATGAAATTAAGTCGTCCCATTGTACGGTTGCGACTCGCGAGCAATAATGAACTTATAAAAGCGCACTCAAACCAAGATGTGTATGGTGATGTTGAAGAAATGATCGGCACTATAAGGATGGCTACCCTTCTTTCAAAACTTGGAACGGAACAGGGCCATAGTATCAAAATTCACTTGAATTTAAATGCTGGTGGGATGTCCAGAAACGGTTTTGATATGAGCGTTCCAGAAATAAGAAATCAGCTGCTTTCGCTAAGTAAACTTAAAAATATCCAAGTCGTGGGTATTATGACACATTTCCCAAATGCCGATGCAGCTGACCTTGATGAAACTCGTTCTGCATTGGCAAATTTCAAGGAACAAGCCAATTGGATAATTGAAAATGCAAATCTGGACCGTGGTAATATCCTGCTCCATGTTGCCAACACGTCCACGACGTTGCGCTTAGCAGAGGCCCATTTGGATATGGTGCGTGTAGGATCGTTAGTTTTTGGAGAAAAATTGGAGAAAGAAGCACCAGAAGCACTAGAGCAATTGATGTCAGTCTATTCAAAAGTAGGGCAAATTATTTTTTATCCCAAAGGCAGTTCTGTGGGCTACGGCAGCAATTACACACTAGAGCGCGATAGCTATCTGGCTAATATTCCGATCGGTAAAGTTAATGGTATTCCCAGAGATTTGGTGGACGTTTTAATCGGCGGGAAAAGATACCCAATGGTCGGCAATATGTCGATGAATACCACTATGGTTGATATAACGGATGGGGGGAAAAATATATCATCTGGTGATGAAGTCGTCATTTTTGGCAAGCAAGGCAAAGACGAAATAAGGGTCGAGGATCACTGGCTATCTATCATATCCGACGTTCATAGTTTCATTGGAAAATTAAACCAGAATGCCAGATATTCAACCCCATAGTTTCTGTTCTGGCAGGCTAACAATCCCGCCGTCCTGATATTCAAGACCATCATCAACATCATTTTTAAGAAATAACGGGCCGTCGATATCAATATATTGGCAAAATTGACCGACCACATAGGAAGGTGCCATGGAGAGCGAAGACCCACACATGTTACCAACCATGAGCCCTTTGCCATCTTCATTGGCTAGCTTGATAATATTGAGCGCGTCCGTTAGCCCGCCGCACTTATCTAGTTTGATGTTAATCACATCATAGCGCTTTGCACAAATTTCATATTCGGAACTATCGCGGCAACTTTCATCCGCACCGAGGGGAACAATTGATTTAAATCCTTCTAGCTCTTCGTCGCCCTCTCTTGCTAGCGGCTGTTCTATCATTTTGATGCCAAGTTTATGGGCGTAAGGGATGTAGTGCTCTAACTCATCAAAGCTCCAGCCTTGATTAACATCGACAATCAGCGCGGCATCTGGTCGCGCGGCTCTTATCGCTTCTAATACTGCAATTGGTTCATCTGCACTGAGTTTGATTTTTAAGTTATTATATTTTGAATATTCCAGTGCCTCTGCTGCCATTTCGCTAGGACTTTGAATGCTTATCGTTGCAACAGTCGCTAGCGGTTTTGGTTTTATATTAAGCAGCCGCCAAATTGATTTTCCGGCTCTTTTGGCTTTTATATCCCAAAGAGCACAATCTAGAGCATTTCTTGCTCCACCGAACGGCAATAAATCCTGGACCTCTTCACTG
Organism: Kordiimonadaceae bacterium; assembly: GCA_018660225.1. GTDB lineage: Bacteria > Pseudomonadota > Alphaproteobacteria > Sphingomonadales > Emcibacteraceae > Pseudemcibacter. The sequence continues at coordinate 6,457 of JABJKT010000028.1, read as the reverse complement.
GTTATTCCGTCTTTAATATTTCGCGCTATCTCTTCTAACTGCTTTGACATACTTTCATCTGTATCACCGTTTGATCCTATGCCGAGAGCTTCCCCGCGACCAATAAAGCCATCTTTTTCAAGAATTACTCTTATGGTTTCCGACGTGGTAAACGTATAACCCGTTATAACGAAGGGTTTTTTATAAGGAAAGGCGTGTCGCTCTATTTTCATTTTCATATGAATGATCTCTCAATATTAAACAAGGTTTGCGATAATGGCATCGGTGCCATCCTTTATGGGGTCTATACAAGGAAGTCCGTATTTCTTAGATAAATTCTCTAGGTATGGTGCGCGCTCTTCGTCGCTTAAATCTTCTGTATTTACACTAATCCCTACGCATTTAATTTCTGGGTTCACCTGCTTGCCAAGTTCTGTCGTTCTGTCGATCACTTGTTGGATGGAGGGAAGCGGAAAATCATCCCATCCGCCGATGTTTTGTCTGCCGGCTTTATGACAAACCACAAATGCACCGGGCTGTGACCCGATAAGAAGGCCAAGACTAACCGCGCTATATCCTGGGTGGAAAATACCGCCTTGGCCCTCGATAATATCATAGTGATTATCTGCATTATCTGGTGATAGAATTTCTGCGGCGCCGGAAATAAAATCAACAACAACGGCGTCAATTGGAATGCCTTTACCGGCTATTATAATGCCCGTCTGACCGCTCGCGCGAAAGTCAACATCCATTCCCGCTTTTAACATATCTCGCTCCAACGCAAGTGCCGTATATTTTTTGCCGACGGCACAATCAGTTCCAACCATTAAAACACGTTTTCCTGATCTTTTCTTTCCCGTTCCCACGGGTATGTTTTTGGGTGGAACGCGAATATCTATTAATTTTGCGCCTGATTTATCAGCGGCTTTTTTCAGATCCGGCGCGTCGTTTAATTGTTCGTGCAGACCTCCTACAATATCCATTCCAATATTTGCCGCTTCGATAAACGTGTCCATCCACTGCGCTGGAAGGCCGCCACCAATAGATGTGGTGCCAATTATGAGTGACTTGACGCCCGCTGCGTGAGCCTCCTTGATTGACATTTGCGGAAGTTCAATTTCAAGATGGCCACCATCAATGCCTAGTTGTCCAACACAAAGATCACGCCGCCATTCAAAAAGCCCGATGCCCGTTTTTACAAATTTAAGTTCTTTTTTTTCAGCAAAGAAAATGAGATACGGTGGTTTTATTTCTGTTGTAATCATCTGATATTAAAACTCATTTTTTATTTTTCATAATAAATAATTTTTATAAATTTCGAAGAAAATTGATTTGCCTTTAGCAATAAGCTGGTCAGGAAAATCATAATCTGAATTGTGTATTTGAGGGATGTTCTCTCCTGCACCAAAAGCAAACATTGCGCCTTTGGCTGAGGCGCTAATTGCGCCAAAATCTTCGGCCCAGCGAAAGGGTTCTTCTAACCACTTTACATCATGACCTGTTGCCCCTGCTGCTTTAACGATTTGATCTACGCATTCTTTGTTATTGAAATTTGCATCAAAAATTTCGGTCCAATTAATTTCAAACTCTAAATCATTCTGCATCGCAGCGGCTTTGACTAATTGTTCTGCGGCGTGAACCAACAACTCCATTCCTTCATTTGTTTCGCTTCTAAGATTGACCATTAATGTTGCGTCTGCGGGGGCTATGCCGAGCGCTGGCTCGCCCATGATGGCGTGGATTGTTGTTGTCATCAGAAGCTCATCTTTATCAATTGAAGAGGCGATCTTTGGAAATGCCTGCAGCAGCTCGGCGAGGGCTAAGGCGGGACTATTGCCTGTTTCCGGATAGGCCGCATGGGCAGTATGACCGGTCAATTTGATAACCATTCCCCGTGATGCACACGTAAACGCCCCTGAGCGCACCATGACCTGTCCCACAGGATGTCCAGGCAGGTTATGCAAGGCAAATGAATAGTCGGGGTTAAGATTAGGATATTGCTGATCAGCGACAATTGCTCTGGCACCTTCGCCTGTTTCTTCTGCGGGCTGGAATAAAAGGATAACGCGGCCGCGCGACGGTCTATTATTTGCGATATCCTGCGCTAAGCCATAGATAATCGCCATATGGCCATCATGGCCGCATTTATGTGAAACACCTTTAATTTTTGAACGGTAGGGGATGTCTAATGTTTCTTCGATGGGTAGGGCATCAAGTTCTGTACGAAATAATATCGTTGGGCCGGGCTCTTTTGCCGAAAATATTGCGGCAAGCCCAAAACCCCCTAAATTGATATATAATTCATCAGGCCCCAGTGCTTTTAATTTCTTAATAAAGAGCCTTGCAGTGTCCTGTTCTTCACCGGAAAGTTCCGGATGTTGGTGCAAATTATGACGCAACATAATTAATTCATCAGTAGAAGTACCCATAGTCAATATTTCGCCGTTAATTATTTTAATTAATATAATATGTTATATTGCTGCCTGTCTAATTCAACATAAAAAATAGCTAATTACCCACTTTTTCCTGAATTTCGGACGACTGTTTCTGGCGACATAAGTAGACATTTGCTTTAGGCGCATATTCAGGTTTAGAGAAGCAACAAAGAAAAGCCCCTTAGCAAGTTAATACTCAATTTTGTCACTTTCAATTTTAGCGCAGCTAAATTATGGTGATAAAAAAGGAACCACCATGAATAAAGCTAACATTCACGAATTTTTCAGGCGACTTGAAGAGCGGGACCCGGAACCTAAGGGGGAGCTGGACTACACCAATCCTTATACTTTGGTGGTGGCGGTCGCCCTTTCGGCGCAGGCGACGGATGTGGGGGTTAATAAAGCGACCAAAGCACTGTTTGAGATCATTTCAACGCCGCAACAAATGCTTGATCTGGGTGAGGAAAAATTAAAAAATTATATCAAAACCATCGGTCTGTTTAATACCAAGGCCAAGAATGTGATTAGAGCGGCTCAGGTGCTGGTGGATGATTTTGACGGCGTGGTGCCGCAAAACAGAACCGATCTGGAAAAGCTGCCGGGGGTCGGGCGAAAGACCGCTAATGTAGTGCTTAACATTGCCTTTGGCCATCCGACCATTGCTGTGGACACTCATCTTTTCCGTGTTTCAAACCGTACTAAAATGGCGCCGGGTAAAAACCCGCTTGAGGTTGAGCTTAAACTTATTAAGAAAATACCGAAAGAATTTGCCCGTCATGCCCATCACTGGCTTATTTTGCACGGAAGATATATTTGCAAAGCACGAACACCAAGCTGCCCGACCTGCCCGGTTGAGGATTTATGCCCGTTTAAAGATAAAACCCAGCTGCCGGATTAATCTTGTAAAAAAGTTGAAATACAAAAATCAGCCCGACGACCCTCTAAGCTCATCAGATTACTTTCTTCACTGGTTTCGATATATTCCACATGGAGATCACTGTTATCATTTTCATAAAAATAAACGTGAGCATTACAGAACTGATTATCATAAAGCCAGACTTCAGCAGATTTTTCGACCCGTTTTAAGGACGGAATACCGAGTATACTTTCGACGGAACTTTTTTGAAGTCCCATAATATTGCTCATCTGAAAGGCGGGTTCGGACGGTTCTGGTTTTTCGGCGATCTGCGGCTCGGGTGCGACTTCAAGTTCAGGCGCAGGCGGCGGCGTGTCTGCTACCTTTTGAGTCGGCTCACAGGCAGCGAGTAACACCGCACTTATCAGAATTAAAAACGTCTTCATGTTTGCTCATACCTGCCAATGTGAAATAAATGACATATTAGCGCAGCACCCAGTATCGGTACAGTGAATTGAACAATTGGCACCATAAAAAGAAACGTCATAATCAGCCCGGCCGTTAAAATCACCCCGCGGATAGATTTACGGTGAACTCCGGCTTCTTTTATGCCCAGATGCCTGACCGCTACCATTTCATAATAACCCCAGCCAAGCAGATAGCCGTTAAGAATATAAAAAAGCACCAACGGCACAAAAGGTATCCAGAATAGCAGCACATAAAAGGGCAGCATCAATATATTTAGTACAATGATAAAAAACATAATACGCAGCGCCAAAAATGCCAGATGAGAGACACCAAGCCGCTTGCCTGCTTTATTTTCCGGATAATAGCGATCTTCAACGCAATCAATTATATCATCAAGGAAAATAGCGATGAAAATGGTTGAGATCGGCGCGAAGAACAGAAATGTAAAAAATATAAAGGCCGTATTAAAAATAAACCCCGTCATTTCATTGACCAGATCCTGCCACCACTCCCAATCGGAAGAATAAAGCGGCATTGCTTTCATCAGTTCGTTGGAGATCAGGTAAGACAGCATTATAGCCCCGACCGTCGTTAACATTCCAAGCAGAAACACTTTTAGAAAAGCGCGGTCAAAAATTTGTCCCGCGGTTCGTTCAATCGCCGTGATTAGTTTATTCACGTCTTCTATCCTAACTAATTTCCCTGTGCTCTTAAGTCAAAATATGGGTAATTTAAATAAAAAAGCAAGAGGTAATGATAAGTTTACTTGTTACGTTTATTTCTTTATCTATAGTTTTATAAAATTAAAATCAGGAAAAATTATGGCAAATAAATATGATGTTCTCGGCATTGGTAACGCAATCGTTGATGTATTGACCCACGTGACGGACGATTTCTTAGTATCCGAAAACTTAACCAAAGGCAGCATGACACTGGTCAGTGAGCAAGAAGCGGCTAATATTTACGAAAAGCTAGGTCAGGGCATCGAATGTTCTGGTGGTTCCGCCGCTAATACCATTGCCGGTCTTGCGTCCATGGGAAGCCGCACATCATATATGGGTAAAGTGAAAGATGATCAGCTTGGAACAGTTTTTCAGCATGACATTAAATCACTTGGCACACATTTTGGCACTTCTGCCGAAAATAACGGCCCTTCTACGGCACACTGTCTTGTACTTGTAACTCCTGATGCGGAACGTACCATGTGTACTTATCTTGGAGCGTGCGTCAATTTGACAGAAGATGATATCGACGAGCAGACCGTTCGCGACGCCAATATAATTTATCTCGAAGGATATTTATGGGATCCGGAGCCGGCCAAAGCCGCTTTTAGAAAAGCTATAAAAATAGCCCATGATGCCGGCAATAAAGTCGCGCTCAGCTTATCAGATTCGTTTTGCGTTGGCCGTCACCATGCAGAATTTTTAGCACTGGTAAAAGACGGCGTTGATATTTTATTTGCTAATGAAGACGAAATTAAAATGCTTTACGCGACCGATGATGTGAATGAAGCCGCACTTCAGGCTCAACAGGACTGCCATATCGCTGCCATTACTTGCGGCGCAAAAGGCTGCATCGTCACCCACGCTGACGAAATCGGCCACGTGCAGGGCCGCAATGTTGAAAAATTGGTTGATACAACCGGTGCCGGTGATTTATTTGCCGCAGGATTTCTTCATGCGCTTTCAAACGGTCGCAGCATCGGTGAATGCGGCGCACTGGGCAATCTGGTCGCTGGTGAAGTAATCACCCACCTTGGTGCCAGACCGGATATTGATCTTAAGAAATTTGTCGAAGATAACGCTTAATACTTTGTAAGCATTGGCCCGAGTTTTTTGCCGCTGAAGATATGAATATGCAGATGCGGGACTTCTTGATGAGCGTTTTCGCCTGAATTGGCGAGGATCCGGTACCCGCCTTCTTCTAGGCCGAGCCCACGCGCGGTTTCGCCGACAGCGCGGAAAAAACCTGTGATCAGCTCACTTGATGCCTCGGCCGTGAAATCAGCCATACTGACAAATTCACCTTTAGGGATTACCAGTGTATGGACCGGAGCCTGCGGGTTGATGTCATGAAAGGCTAGCGCGTACTCATCTTCGTAAACTTTATTACACGGAATTTCACCGCGCAGGATTTTTGCAAAAATATTTTCACTATCATAGGCCATCACTAAATTCTCCTCTCGCTTTTTTCTCTTCAATACCGGAAAGGCCTTCGCGTGCGGCAAGCTCACCGTAAACGTCTTCCGCCTTTATGCCCATATCCGACCATAGCACCATCATATGAAACAGAAGATCAGCTGATTCTGATATGGCTTCTTCATGGTCATTATGAGCCGCGGCGATGCAAAGCTCGACCGCTTCTTCGCCGACTTTCTGGGCTATTTTTTTACGGCCTTTTGAAAAAAGACTAGCGACATAGCTTTTCTGGGTATCGCCGCCTTTGCGGCTTTCTATTACGCCCGCAAGCACTTTTAAAATATCTTGTTTATCAGTCATGTTAAATCCTCACTTCTAATCCGGCCTCAGCCATATATTTTTTGCATTCTTCGATACTATATTCACCAAAATGAAATATCGACGCGGCAAGCACTGCCGCGGCGTGGCCGTCTCTTATGCCTTCTACCATATGTTCCAGCGTTCCTACACCACCCGATGCAATGACCGGAATAGTGACACTGTCGGCAACAGCGCGGGTCAGGCCAATATTAAAACCGCTT
>JABJKT010000005.1 GCA_018660225.1 Kordiimonadaceae bacterium | reverse complement strand
GAAGAATGGTAGGTTACGATTCAGGAGTTCCCGGCCTTAAACACACTTTGGTGAAAGAAGGCGGCTCTTCCGGCGATCCTTATATCCACCATTTTCCGGACGGCAATGCGTCGGTTGCGCGCTTAATGGTTCGCTCTATGATACCTGATGCGGTTCCGGGCTCCACCATGGAAGATGTGGTTACGACCAAGGTCAATTATTCTAAGCTCGATAAAGACGGTACACCGGTTAGAATTCGTTTGAATAGTACCGTTGTTAATGTGGTCCATACCAAGGATAGCAAAGCCGTGACTGCAACCTTTGTTCATAAGGGTAAGCCCCATACTATTCGCGCAAAGAATTGTATTATGGCGTGCTATAATACGGCGATACCTTATCTTTGTCCTGAACTGCCGAAAACGCAGGTAGAGGGACTTAATTACGGTGTAAAAATTCCGCTGACTTATACAAAGGTATTGATCCCTAACTGGCGACCTTTCGCGGAACTTGGGTTAGATTTCGTTTATTATACCAATGACTTTTTCAAACAGGTTGAACTGGATTATCCCGTTTCAATAGGCGATTATAAATTCGGTAGCTCGCCGGATGAACCAATGGTGCTGCATATGTGCCATTCACATTATTCGCCTGATATTAAAGGGCCGGATCAGTGGCGAGCCGGACGCCATCATTTGCTCAGTACGCCGTTTTCTGATTTTGAATATCATGTACGTGATCAACTTGATCAGGCATTATCTGGTGCTGGTTTTGATGCTGAGCGCGACATTCACGCAATTACCGTTAACCGCTGGCCGCACGGATACCCATACAAGACCCAACTGCTTTGGGAACCGGATTGGACTGATGAAGAAAGTAAGCCGTGGGTGATTGGTAGAAAACGGTATGGGCGAATTTCCATAGCCAATTCCGATGCTGGGGCGACCTCTGGTACAAATTCAGCAATTAATCAGGGATATAGGGCGGTTCGGGAAGTCCTGTCAAACTCATAGAGCAAAGTGTTTTGTTGCGTTTCCAGTCTGGTCATTTGCATATATATTCACAAAAAAAGGGGCTATAAAAGCCCCTTTTCCGTAATATATATTTAAAACTTAATTCACGCGAATAAGTTCTACTGTGAAAATAAGGTCTTCGTTGGGGCCGATTACGCCGCCAGCACCGCGGGGGCCGTAGGCAAGCTCGGACGGGATAAAGAATTTATATTTTGCGCCTTCTTTCATAAGCTGAACGCCTTCTGTCCAACCACGAATAACCTGATTAAGACCAAAATCAATTGGTTGACCGCGTTCATAAGAACTGTCAAAAACGGTTCCGTCAGTGAGGGTGCCTTCATAATGAACGGTTACTCTATCCGTTGCGGCTGGGCTGTTTCCTGTACCTTCAAGAAGTACTTTATACTGAAGGCCGCTGTCGGTGACGCTAACGCCTTCTTTATTTTTATTTTCTTCTAAAAAACTGATCTCGGATGTCACTGTTTGCTCCATAGTATTGGGTGATTGGGTTGTTTGAGTTTCGACTTCTGCTTCTGCTGTCGGTTCAGAACAAGACAATATAACAAGTCCCGCGCATGAAACGGCTACTGCCTTGATGAATTTATTTTGGGTAAGTTGCATTAAATGCTCCATTAATTTCATTAAATTTTTAATACCCCCACTGCTATAAAGCAAAACTTCTTGAGTTCCAAGTTTGAATTTAATTTTGCAAGGGTTAGGGTCTGTTAATTTCATACAATTTTGTCGCATCATAAGTCAAAATAGGAAGAAAACTAGCGCAGGCAATGGTAATTCCATTGGCAAGCTTGTTCTTCGCACATATTCTGACTTATGATGCGACCCGGCACGGGCTCGGCAAATTTCATCAGCCATTGGGAAAAGGCCCTTGAACGTAACCCCGCTATGCCCTGCGGACCTTTTCCCAATGGCTGATGAAATTATGCACGAGCAGAATGGATGAAATTAACAGACCCTGACCCTGGGTTTCATGTAACTGTTACATGCTTGTTATGGCTATGTGACATCGGATATAAACACATGTTTAGAAATGGTTTTCTCCGTCGGAAAGCCTTAAATTATTTAATAAGACAAAAGGTATTTATAATGTCGAAAATTAAAATTGCCATCGCTGGTATTGGTAACTGCGCAAGTTCACTTATTCAGGGAATTTATTATTACACACCTGAACGTGTTGGAAATGAAAAAATTGTCCCAGGCCTTATGCACTGGGAAGTTGCCGGATATCGCCCGTGTGATATTGACGTTGTAGCAGCGTTTGATGTGGATAAACGTAAAGTCGGTAAAGACTTAAACGAAGCGATCTTCGAAAAACCAAACTGTACAACCGTATTTTTTGACGACCTGCCAAAAAGCGGCACCACGGTGAAAATGGGTAACGTTCTTGACGGTGTTTCCTCGCATATGGCTGAGTTTGATGATAGCCGCACATTCCTTGTTTCGGACGCTCCGTCAGCAACAAAAGAAGACATTGTTCGCGAACTTAAAGAAAGCGGCGCGGAAATTCTTACCAACTATATGCCTGTTGGTTCTGAAGAAGCAGCAAAGTTTTATGCTGAATGTGCTCTTGAAGCCGGTATCGGTTTCATCAACAACATGCCTGTGTTTATCGCAAGTAACCCTGAATGGGCAGAAAAATTTGAAGCAGCAAACCTTCCGATTATTGGTGATGATATTAAAGCGCAGCTTGGCGCAACAATTACCCACAGAACACTAACAGATCTATTTGCAAAGCGCGGCGTTGTTCTTGAACGTACCTATCAGCTTAACACCGGTGGTAACACTGACTTTCTTAATATGAAAAACCAAGACCGCCTCAAATCAAAGAAAATTTCAAAAACCGAAGCCGTGCAATCAGTAGCCGGTACCCGTCTTGATGATGATAACATCCATGTTGGGCCAAGTGATTATATTCCGTGGCAGAATGATAACAAAGTTTGTTTCCTTCGCATGGAAGGCGATCTTTTCGGCGGCGTTCCAATGAACCTTGAAATGCGTCTTTCTGTAGAAGACAGCCCGAACTCAGCCGGTGTTGCTATTGACATGATCCGCTGCTGTAAGCTTGCGCTTATGAATAATGAAGGTGGTATCCTAACGGCAGCGTCAGCTTATTTCTGTAAGCATCCACCGAAGCAGTTCACTGATGATCAGGCTTATGATATGACTGAAGAATTCATTGCTTCACGCATTGAATCAGCAAGTGCTGCGCAATGAAATGCTTAATCGTAGCTGCCGGACAAGGCAGCAGGATGAGAGATCATGGCGACAGTAAGCCACTGATTGAGATCGACGGTATTCCTATTATCGAGCGGGTAATTTTAAACGCTCGCAAGGGTGGCATAGATGATTTCTATGTCGTTACCGGATATCGCGGCACAAAAGTCCGCTCTTTCCTTGATGAACTTTCAGAGCGCGAAAATATTACCATCAATCATATCACCAATGATGAATGGCAACGTCCTAACGGTCTTTCCGTTTATGCGGCTAAAGATCATATTGACGGGCCTTTTGTGCTTACCATGTGTGATCATCTGGTTGATCCGGAAATTATTAAAGATGTTACTTCCAAGGATCATGAAGAGGGCACTGTGACCCTTTGTGTTGATTATAATATTGATAATCCGGTTATTGACCTTGAAGATGTGACAAGAGTGAACTGTACATCAAAACAGATTAATAATATCGGTAAAGTCATTCGTGATTATAATGCGTTCGACACTGGAATTTTTTATTGCACAAATGCTATTTTTAATGCGCTTGAGCAAAGTTTCAAAGAAGGTGACGAAAGTATCACGGGCGCGATGAATGTGCTTGGGGCGCAGGATAAAGCCCGTACATTTGATGTTAAAGGCCGTCTATGGCTTGATGTTGATGATCCGACGGCTTTCGGTAAAGCAATAGTTTATGTCACCGAAGGCAAGCTTTAAAATATTTATTCACCACCGCGAATTTTTTTGTGGTGGTGAATTACTTCCTCAATAATAAAATCAAGAAATTTTTCTGAAAAATCAGGATCAAGCTGCGCGTTTTCCGACAGTTTTCTTAATCTGGCAATTTGCTTGCTTTCCCTGTCTTTATCAGCCGGGGGTAGACCGTACTTCGCTTTATAGACACCGACCTTTTGTGTGATTTTAAAACGTTCCGCAAGCATATTAATAACCGCAGCATCAATGTTATCGATGCTGTTTCTATATTCAATCAGCTTTTCGCGTTTTTCATCTTCGGTAGGAATATCAGTATTGCTCAATTTTTGACCCTCATTAATTTGTGAAAATGAACTTAGCAATCTTTGGCCGTTTTAAAAAGATTTTTTTAGAGAAAGCGGGCTTTTATTTTCTCAATGTCTTTCTTTTCCATGGCAATTAATAGCAAGCAAAGGCCGTATATGATGAAAAGTAACGCCACCCCAACGGCAATGCCAAGGCCACTATTCACATCAATTGGCAAATAGTCTTTCAACATTTTAAAAATGCCGGTAGTGACCAGTGCAGCGATGATCACTTTGAAAACTTTAAAGCTCAGAAGATTAATTGAGAATAATTTTTTAATGACGGCTACCCGGATCAAATTCATAAGTAAATACGTGCTGCACAGCGCCATTGCCACGCCTACCGGGCCATATTCGGTATATTGAGTAAAAAGATAAGTCAGGAATATATAAACGGGTATCATGGCTAGCGATATAACCGGATTGAATAGGGGCGAGCGGTAAATAACCGGTAAATCGGCAATGCCGAAGCCGCCGTTAATGGTTTCACCAACCATTAGGAAAAAGAGCACTATACCACCCATCAGCGCGAGTGATGTATCTGTATCGGCTGGTAATATAGCGTCGAAAATAACCGTGCCATAAAAAACACATAAAATAACCAATATGCTTTGGATCATTAGTATCCAGCGCGATACCATAATCATTTGGCTTTCAGCGGTTTTGAAATCTTTTTCGACCAGATTTTTTGCCATGACGGGCGCAAGGATTGGGTAGAAGCTCTGGTATATTTTTTCGACCGATGTAGCAAACTGTTGGGCAATAGTATAAACGCCAAGGATCGCTTCCGAGAAAAAGAATTTTACCGCAAATATATCCATTCGCATAAAGATAAGAAGCGCTAGATCATGAAAAGCTGTTGGCCCGGAAAATCTCATCAGACTTTTCATTAGAGCAAAATCAGGTCTGGCGCGCATGGTTTTTTCAAATGAATAAAGATGGCAAAAACCCCATATGGCATAAATTAGCGCGGCGATCAGCGCCACTACGTAAGCCATCAATAGACCAAATGTCGTATAACCCATATAAAAGAACAGTAGCATCGCCCCGAGCAGAACATAAGGCTCAACAAGGCTTCTTGAAATAACTTCATAGCGCATTTTCCGTGTTGCCCGGGTTCCCGCAAGAATAACATCAAGTGCCGTAATAATAATGATCATCGGCGCAAGCGATTTAAGGCCGTCGACCATCTGCGGATAATCGAAAGCCCATGCCAAGAATCCTGCGCCAAATATAACAAGAACTGTAAAGACAATGCCAACAAGAATTGAACTGAGCAGGGCAGAGACCATGACCTGTTCGATGCTATATTTATCCTTATAGGCATCGTCATGAATGAATTTGAATATGGATCTTTTAAAGCCAAATGTGGCAAAAGCCGCGCAAATTTCAATGATGGTAATGGTATAATTATAGCGTCCGTAGAGCTCTTCTTCAAAAAGGGCCACGGCGAGTATAAGAAAAGGAAGGCGTGAGCCCATCCTTAAGATAAAGCCAAAGAAATTCGCCCCCGCTCCCCTTGCTATATCTTTGTTATCTTTTGCCGTGCTCGCGGCTTTTTCTACTGCATTTTCATCAGATGCTGACATATGCTAATTTCTTTAATTTTTATCTTCTGCTACGGCGTCTTTTCACCGGCGCTTTTCTTGTGGGCGAAATATCAGTATATTCACCTAATGCCTTGCCCGTGAGCGAAGTTTCGCCCTCCGATGTTTTATACACCAGATCATAGTCGATCAGGTAGCGAAAATTTGTAACCGATGGATTTGACTTGGCAAATGAGCGTTCAAAGAAATTCAGATGTTGTTTGAGATTAAAATGAGCAAACTTTTTTGTGAATTTTATCGTGCCTTTTATTTCACCTTTTTCACCCTTCGCGGATATATCAATAGACTTGGGATAGCTGGCATCTTTTTCATTGATCATATTGTTATAACTGATTTTTACATCAGAAAAACTGTCCACAGTAACGTCACCATCAAATAATTTAAAAATGATATCTTGGGCTTCATCAGGGCGGGTGATCGCCGATAAGAAAGGCTTCGGGCCGTCATTGCCCAGCCCTAAAACTCGGGTCCAGTTTTTAATCAGCTTATCCACTTTATCGGTCATCAAAACATGAACACCAAAACCGGTTGCGCTATCCACATTATGAACGGGACCAGACGGCTTGAAACCGGCTTCTGGTCCAAGCTGCCAATTACCATATCCGCGCAATTGTGGAGCATATATTGACGTTTCAATAAAACCGTCTTCACTGGAATAACGTTTATGATCAAGGCTGGCCTGATTAGATTTTAAACTTAGATCAACAATACCCATGGTGTTTTCAAGATGCACCGACAAATCATCACCACTACCGCTTAATCTATGGGTATGGATGAACATATCAAGCGCGTCTTCCTTGTAGCCCCACTTGCCGGGATCACGACCGTTTTTTATGACGAATAATTCACCTTCTGGTGTGACGAGTGTGCCAAGCATAATGCCGTGATCTTTTCCGACCGGCCACGGAAAATTAGCGACCAGATACTGACTTGTCACGAGGGAGCCGTCGCTAAGATAAAAATATTGTTCCCAATATTCGGTATAGTTTTTATCTTTCATCAATAACGGGCGAGTATTATTGATTTCCTGAGAAAAACTCGTGTGCGCGAAATATAAAAATACCGCTAAAAAACTTATAAAATATAATTTTAGGCGCATTAAAAATTTTCCTGGCCTCACCCCCCGCTTAAATAATTTCCTTTAAGCGCAAAGTGAATAGATTATTAAGTAGTTTTTGTTTTTGAACTAAAAATACCAAGGTGATATTCAGCACAACAACTTCGAACCAGAAATAATAAATCGGCTCACCACTAATTGACGCTACAAATATGGCAAAAGTACGATAATTTGCACAAAGAAGTGACCAGCTGTTTACGGCCGGTGTATAAAGTTCCCGGTATAAGGCCCTTATCTGTTGTTCTTTTTCTGGCGCTAGGCTGAGGACTTCTTTAAGGGAGTGCCTGAATGTTCTATCAACACCGCTAAAGGTATATTGCATTCTTATGTAACCAATGTGAAGCTGATTGGCAATCTGTCCGATGGGCGACATATTCTCACCGGCATCAATCATGTCATTGATGCTTGGCAGGTCGGCGCTCTCTTTTGCTTTGCCCCAAAAGTCATATTCACTACGTTGAAGTTCATAAGCGCCGGACTGTACCGCATGGCACAGACCGGCTAGAATAACCAAATACCAGACTTCATTTCCGTAAATGATACTTAAAGCGAGTGAAATTCCCACATAAACACTGATGAAAGTTACATAATCACAAACACCATCGATTACTTTACCAATTTCAGAAAAATTCTTTGTAGCTCGGGCAAGCTGACCGTCAGCGCCATCAAAAACATGCCACATGAACATGAGTAAAAACCCAAGCACGGCAAAGAGTGGATTTTGATAATTATAATAGCAAACTCCCGCCATCAAACCACAAACCATGCCCATTGATGATACCATGTTCGGGGTAATATTAAGCTTGATAAACTGCGGCACAAGCCAGCTGCTTATAGGATGGATGATATAGACATTTGTAAATTCTTCTATTTCACCGGTACGTTTTATGTCGTCTGAACTTTGTTCCATATTCATTTCACACTAGTTGAGTAATTTCCCAAGTCCTTGGTTCATATTAAACTGAGGATCATAACCAAGCTCGCGAATGGCTTTATCAATTGATGCTTTTGAATGTCTAACATCACCAGCCCTGAAATCCTTGTATACTATGTCTGTAAATGTGTTTTTACGTAAATTTTCTTTAATCAGTTCGATTAGTTGATTAAGGGATGTTTGCCCGCCAACAGCAACATTATAAACTTCACTTTTGGTAAGGTTTTCAGCTGTAGCGGCTAAAATATTGATCTGAACCACATTTTCAATATAGCAAAAATCGCGGCTGGTTTCACCGTCACCATTAATATAAACGGTATCACTGGCGTTTACAGCAGCCACCCATTTCGGGATAACGGCAGCATAGGCTCCCTCTGGGTCCTGACGCGGGCCAAAGACATTAAAATAACGTAGACCCACCGATTTAAAATCATAAGTGCGGTAAAATACATCTGCATAAAGCTCGTTTACATATTTTGTTACCGCATATGGTGAAAGTGGATTGCCGATCTTATCCTCTACCTTCGGAAGGTCAGGATGGTCGCCGTAAGTGGAACTTGACGCGGCATAAATAAAGCTACTGACATCCTGTTCTTTTGCGGCGGTTAGCATATTTAAAAAACCGGAAATATTTGAAGCGTTTGTGTTTATCGGGTTTTCTATTGAGCGGGGAACAGATCCTAGTGCTGCCTGATGAAGAACATAGTCAACATTTCTTAGTACTGATTTACAGGTGTCATAATTACAGATGTCGCCCTGCACAAATTGAAATCGTTCCCACTGTTTTTCGCTGGCGACATCCTTAACCGCATCAAGGTTATGCTGGTGTCCGGTCGAAAAATTATCAAGCCCGATGACCGTTTGATCGAGAAGAAGCAGCGCTTCCAGTAGATTGGAGCCAATAAATCCGGCGACCCCGGTAACAAGCCATGTTTTTGGTGAGGCTAATAATTTGTCTTTTACTTGATTATATTTCATAAAATACACATCTTTGAATTAATTTCATTACACTTTGTAGTTAACTTGCCCAGAATTATCAAGTTTTGAGCGAATTTTAATCTAAATTGCTAGACCAGAAAATGTTATTAGGTATATAAACCTATTATGGAAAAAATGAATAAATCAAAAATCACCGTCATTGGCTTTGTTGTCTTTGTACTCAGTGTATATACGGGCAGTTATTATTACACAAAAAATAATAATGAACGTCTGCTCTCTTCTCCTCGTCTTGTATTGCTTCAGGGTGACGAAGCGGCACTGAATAGTGAACTTTTAGCCTTAAGCACGGAACAACGCCGGGATAAAATGCGCACACTCTATGATCAAGGAGTAGTCCTTTCTGTATCACAATTACAATATGATTATGGTGTAACGGACATTATGAAATTTTATCAGGATAATGATATTAGTGCAGTTTATACGGTTGCCGATTGTATGGATTATAGCGTGAGATTAGAGCGCACCATGATTAAAGTAGATAAGAATACTTTAAAAGACAGCTGGATTTTCTCAGCGTGCGGCATCAGTTCATAAGGCCTGCTTTTTTGAAACTTTCCAGATAATAAGCAGTATCCTGCTCTCTTTGAAACCATTTTGAACATTCATCAAGCGCATTTTTTGAAAACTTAGGATATAGCCTGAGAACATTTTGCTTTGCTCGCTCGGCCGATTTTTCATCGCCCAGTTCAGTGAATATAATAGCCTGTAGGGCATGGGGCCAGAACCAGTCCGGGGTTTCTATTGTACTGATATATCCGGCTGCCTTATCGAACTCACCCTTAAGGAAATGATTGTGAAATAGCGCGAACTGGCACCAGTTTGGATGCTGCGGGTTTAGGGCCATTGCCTTTTTAACCAACGATAACCCTTGCTCCATCTCGCCCATAAGGCAAAGATAAACGCCGCTGTCCGCAAGCACGGCTGGACTATTGGGGGCAATACTAAGGCCCATTTTTATATTGTTTTGAAATTTATCCAGCTCGCCCTTATGATAATGAATGATGGTCATAGCATACCAGGCGATAGAATATTGCGAGCTTAGTGAAATTGACTTTTCGGCAAGCTGCTGCGCCCGGTCAAGGGCATCTGTCGGATCATCTTTGACATTAAAGCTAAAGCGGTATTCATCGAGTGTCAAAAAGGAAAGCCCGGCCCAGGCGTCGGCATAATGAGGGTCAATTTCGATGGCCTTTTCAAGACTTTCCCGCGCTTTAAGATGGGAGCTTTCAGAGAGTTCAAACAGATAGTCATGAAAAAGAAGCATACTTTTATAGGCATCCATAAATTCAGTGCTGCTGCGTTTCATATCTATGGCGCTATTTCTCATTATTGTGCCGTAAGCATCGCCGATGGTGGCGCTGACATGACGGGCTATCTCATCCTGAACGGCAATAATATTTTCTGGATTTAAGATGCGGTCATATTTTTCGCTCCAGATTATCGAACCGTTTGTACCATTTAAAAGCTGCGCGCTTACCCGAACATTATCGCCGCCCTGACGGATGCTGCCTTCAAGGACGTAATGTGTTTCAAGTTCTTTTGATAATTCACGGATGTCGACCGATTTTCCCTTATAGTAGGATGTGACTTTGCGGCTGATGACATAAAGGCTCGGGCTCATGCTAAGCTGGCTGATGATTTCTTCTGTTATACCGTCAGCAAAAATGGTCATATTTTTTTGTTCACTAAAGGATTCGAACGGCATAACCGCAATGGCCGGTCCCGTTGGTGGTGCGGCTGCGGCATTTAATATCGGATCAGAAATGGCTTTTTCATTACTTTTTGTGGTTTTGTTAAAAAAAACCTCATATTTCCCTTTTGGAAGGTTAATTATGACCTTATCGTCTTTTCCTTCGCCCATATAATAATGTTCAAGCAGGCGCCGCAGACGGCCTGCTTCAACCCGGACAATTGCATCGGCACCAGGATCAAATGTTTCATCTTTATCGAAAACTTCTAGCCCAAGAGTATAGCCCTTGATTAACTTGGCATTACCATCAAGTGTTTCATTGGTGACAAAGGATAAAAATCTTTGCAGGCGTATTTTATTTTCAAATAATTCGCTGCTGAGAATTTTATCGAGTTGGTCTTTTATATTTTCGGGCGATATTGAAATGCTGCTCTCATTTTCTAGATTTAAAATCACAGGGATATAACATACATATTATGTCAAAAATGAGAAGGAATTTTATTAATTGCCTTCTTAAGAAGGGTAATCAGCGGTGTCTGTGAAGGGGGGAACTGTGGCTACTCGGGGGAGGGTGCCACTTAAAACAAACACCGCTGATATATATAATACGTCAAGCGGTGAAAAACCCTTCGCTTAATTATTCCATTAACTCTCATTTATCATTCCATTAATTCTCTGGCGATAATCATTCGCTGAATATCAGAAGTACCCTCATAAATCTGGCAGACACGGACGTCACGGTAAATTTGCTCAAGCGGGAAATCATTCAGGTAGCCATAGCCCCCTAAAGTCTGGATAGCGCCGGAGCATATTTCCTCAGCCACTTCGGATGCAAATAATTTGGCCATCGCGGCTTCTTTTAAGCAGGGGATTTTTTGATCACGTAAACTAGCCGCGTTTAAAGTCATTAATCTGGCTGCTTCCAGTTTTGTTTCCAGATCAGCAAGGCGAAAGCCAACGGCTTGATGGTTGATAATTTTTTTGCCGAAAGTCTCTCGTTCATTGGCATATTCCACTGCCAGATCAAGTGCGGCACGGGCCATGCCGACACTTTGTGCTGCGATGCCGATGCGACCTGTTTCAAGATTGGAAAGTGCCATTTTATAGCCGCCACCCACTTGGCCTAGTATCATGTCATCTGTAACGGCCATATCATCAAAGTTTAAACTGCAAGTATCAGATGCTTTCTGTCCTAGTTTATTTTCAACATTCGCCACTGAATATCCCGGAGTTTCTGTCGGTACCAGAAAGGCGGTGATGCCTTTTTTACGATCTTGGCTGTCTGTCACAGCGAAAATAAGCGCCGCGCCGGCAATCTTTCCATTGGAAATAAAAGATTTTGAGCCGTTGATAACCCAGCCCTCATTTGTTTTGACGGCTTTGGTTTTTAAATTGCTGGCATCTGATCCAGCCCCTGGTTCGGTTAGGCAAAATGCACCAAACATTTCACCTCGGGCGAGGGGTTTTAAGAACTGTTCTTTCTGCTCGTCCGTTCCTTCATTAAGAATGCAGGATAAAGTGGGGGAATTTGTCACACTCATAATCGTGCTGACTGCGCCGTCACCCGCAGCAATTTCTATAAGCGCTAGCGCGTATGATACATAATCTGTCCCCGCGCCGTCCCATTCTTCAGGAATAAGCATTCCCATAAGGCCGAGCTTTCCCATCTGGTGAAGGACGTCTATGGGAAGTTGTGCCAATCTATCCCACTCGGGCGAATTGGGGGCAAGTTCATTTTTGGCAAAATCCCGCGCCATATCGCGGATCATAATTTGTTCTTCACTGAGCATCATTTTATAATACCTCCACTGCGACGGCGGTTGCTTCGCCGCCACCAATGCAAAGGCTGGCGATACCGCGTTTTTTACCGTAAGTTTTAAGGGCGGCGATCAGGGTAATTATAATTCGTGAACCAGACGATCCAACCGGATGACCAAGCGCGCAGGCCCCGCCGTGGACATTGACTTTATCATGTGAAATGTTGAGATCCTTCATAGCCGCCATAGTAACAACGGCGAAGGCTTCATTAATTTCATAAAGATCCACGTCCGCATCATTCCAACCGGTTTTTTTATATAGCTTTTTCATGGCACCAACCGGGGCCGTGGTAAACCAGCAGCTTTCCTGTGCATGAACGCTGTGAGCAACAATTCGGGCGATCGGTTTTAAGCCGCGTTTTTCAGCTTCACTTGCCGTCATCATAACCATTGCGGATGCGCCGTCAGAAATGGAGCTTGAATTTGCGGCAGTAACCGTACCTTCTTTGGCAAAAGCCGGTCTTAAAGTAGGAATTTTTTCAGGGCGGGCTTTGCCCGGCTGCTCATCAGTGTCAATTATTGTTTCACTTTTACGAGATTTTACCGTAACTGGGCTAATCTCACTTTTAAAATGGCCTTTTTCAATGGCATCGTTCGCGCGGGCAAGGGAGGATAACGCGAAATCGTCCTGCTCCTCCCGGCTGAAACCATATTTTTCTGCAGTAGATTCTGCAAAAGTGCCCATTAAGCGACCTTTATCATAGGCATCTTCAAGACCGTCTAAAAACATATGGTCTTTAACGTCTGCATGGCCAATGCGGGCACCGCCACGCATTTTTGGTAAAATATAAGGCGAGTTGCTCATGCTTTCCATGCCGCCGGCTACCATAATATCTGCTGATCCGGCTTTAAGGGCATTGCTGGCCATGATAACCGTTTCCATTCCGCTTCCGCACATTTTATTGATGGTCGTGCACGCAGTAGCGAGCGGCAGTCCTGCACCGATAGACGCCTGTCTTGCCGGGGCCTGACCGATACCGGCCGGAAGTACACAGCCCATATAGACTTGATCAATATCTTCAGGAGCTAAATTAGATTGATCAAGAGCGCCTTTAATGGCAACAGAACCAAGAGCAGGTGCCGTTACGGATGTGAAATCACCTTGAAAACCACCCATTGGGGTGCGTGACATGCCAACAATTACAATCTCAATTTCGGTCATTAGACCTTCTCCAAAAAATTTATCTATGATTTAACAATTAAACTATGTTACTATTGAGTAACTATATAATCATGCAAGCAATTATTAGCAAGATACAAGACTAAAAATAATAATTTTGATTTTATCATTTGGT
>JABJKT010000027.1 GCA_018660225.1 Kordiimonadaceae bacterium | reverse complement strand
TCTTTATTATTTTGGCATTAACGCAGGCAATTTTTTTACTTCCTTATGGGTATCCAAAAAGTATTCAGATTTTTACATATATTACACTAAAAAAAATCTGAAATGGCTCTCAGAACACCCGGAATTTGATAGTCTAAGAATATCAGATTTGGCCATTAGGTGGTATCATTTTTTAGTAGCGATCATAAGCTTTGCAGCAATTATAAAATTTGTCTGGATTACCCCGACACCAGATTATTATTTCCAATTGCCTATTTTCATTTGGTTTACGGTTATTCCGTTTATTATTATTCACGTTGCATATTTATATTTTGCTGTTTTTAAGAAAATACCAGCACCAGAAGTGGTTACGGCATCGCTGAGTGCTCGTCGATTAACATCATATGTTCCAATGTGGGACGTTTATCCCGGTATATTGGCATTTATTATCATTATCGCTTATTATGGCTGGGCGTCATACGGCGGACATATTGATGCTGAAGTGGCCCGAATGAACGTCTACACTAGCATTTTTACTGTTGGTTGGTGGGCGGCTGCCACCTATTTTATAATCAGGAAAAAAATATAGTGATTATACTGCTACATTAGTATTAGGCGGTAGAAAGCATGAAGCCTGGGCTATGGTTGGCATTCTTTATTTTTTCTTGGTACTTAGACTTAATCTGACCTTTGCAACGGCAGCTTCACGGCTCCATTATTACCGCGTACCAGAAGAAATCCCGGATACTCTAGAGAGGCAGGCAGAATACTGGAAAAAATATTGAAACACTGACGCTGGCAAAGGCACGCCAGAGCAATATATCAGCCACTTTAAGCACTATGTCTAATTCACTTAGCCCCGTGACCTTAATCGGTTGCGGGGCTTTTTTGTTGTTTGGTGGGGATAAACATTGTAGCGTCCTCTAATTATATATTGGAGATAATAAATGCTTAGACTTTCGTTACTTTTTCTTATAACCATGCTATCATCATCCTTTGCACAGAACCGTGAAGCTAATCCTGAAGATGTATCGACCGTCGATGGCGTAATGAACGCTTATTATGAGGCTGTTTCAGGGCCACCTGGAAAGCGTGATTTTAAACGGATTCAAACGCTTTATCTTCCCGGCGCGAAACTTAATGTTAATAGCGTTGATGGCACGCTTCTTCACGGCCTTGTTGAAGAAGTGCTCATGAGTGAGCGATTCCAGACTATCTCCACCGATTTTTATGAACGGGAAATATCAAGAGACGAACATCGTTTTGGTGATATGGCCAATGTCATCAGCACATATGGCATTAGTGACGCTATGGCAAATACCGATTATACAGCGCGCGGCGTTACCGTGTTTCAGCTGCGCAAACATGATGGCCGTTGGTGGGTACTTTCAAGCATGTGGCAGCGCGAGGGTGAGGGCTTACCGATTCCGGCCAATCTGCTAGATTAACTTTTAAGCTTTGAAAAATAATCCTGGGCGGTTCTGATGCGTTTAACGGTCGGGCTTTGTTCGGGGATTGAAAAAAGCGTTATTCCTTCATCAAGCATAGAAAGAATGAGCCCAGCGCGGACTATCAGGTTTTTTTCCTCGACGCATTCTTCGTCTAAGTCCATCCACTCAGGGTGATCATGATGAATGGCTATTTCTTCTTCCACCGTGACGACAAATTTAATAAGCGCCGCGTCGAGTTGGTCGGGTGTAACGTCTTGTGGGATGTCATCTATGTTGCTCATAGCGACATCACCGGCACTCCCGCGATATAGGGGTGAGCAAAAACAACGACACCGTAAATAACGATGGCGACAAGTAGTTTGATGATGTCTTTATTCATGGGAACCGGTTCTGGTTTTTCATAAGCACCTTCGCGTTTATTAATGACCAAAATTTCCGTTGTTGCCCAAATGATCATGCCACCAAATAATATAACCGAACGACTATCACCGTTAGCGAGAAGGTGAGCACCGCCCCAAACGATAACGCCGCTAAGCATTGGATGGCGGATGAAGCGTTTAGCATTACTTGGTCCGTTCGCTGCGCCGAGCAAATAAAAGCAAATGATCATTAAAACGCCGGTCACCTGCGATGCATCAGAAAGCGGTTCATATATAAATTCAGGGCTGGTTGATTTCCAGCCGAAAACGATCAATAAAATACTGCTAATAATAGCCAGTGCAAACACAGGGCGGTAAGCGCCGCCGAGCGTCGCGACCAGTTTTTCTTTTACATTTGGCATAAGCCCCGGAATATAGTGAACGCCCGCCCATAGAAAAAGACCCGCCAGTAACATATCCATTAAATCACCCTTTTTTTAGTATCCCTTAAATTACCCTAGCGAATTTTTAAGTCCTTGGCAACTTTTGGAAATTTGACAGTTCCCCGCAATCGCGCTAGTGATAATAAGGAAATATTAAAGAGGATCACTTTTGAGCTATAAAATAAGCGAAGAAAAAGAACTGGACTATTTCCTTAGCACTATGGAGGAAGCCTCTAAACATGTGCGGTTTCTGCTCTTTATTTTGCTTATCACATCAATATATGTGGATTTTGCGGCCTATACCGGCGATTGGCAAAGCGAGACATTGGTTCTTCCGATCATAGAGGCGGAAATATCCCGCCGCTGGTTTTTCGCCATTAGCCCTGTATTTATCCTGTTTAATTATGTCTATATGCATCTTTTCTTGAAAGACATGATTAAAAGGGGGGAGATGTATGCCAAACTGGACTTCGAAACAACATTCGTTGACAAAAAATTTCTGACCTTTCCGTGGATACTGCCGACGGAAGACTTAGACCGGAATCCTGAAACCAGAACACTGGCCAGAAAATTTATTTATTTTTGTATTGATGTGATTTTCTGGTGGTACGGCCCGGCGGTACTTCTGGTGATATTACTAGCCTATAATTTCCAGAGCGATATCACTGCACTTGTGCCCTATACCTGCTTCTGTCTTTCTATCCTTCATTATGTGATGAATTCACGTTTTGAGAAATCCAATTATAAAAAATTCCTCATGGCTTATATGTCAATCTTCCTGTTATTTTTAACCATGGCCGCGGTGCCTAGCATCCCGCAGTTTTTTGGATTGGAAGCCATAGACAGAACCACATTCCCCGGCATAATGCGGCTTTTTGTAAAAACCTATTTCCTGATCTATTTCACCATCTTCGCCATCCCCAAAACCTGGAAATCCGATAAGAGCAAGCTCAAAAAATCATTATGGATTGCCTTTTACATTCTAGGCATAATCTTCTTCGCCACCGGCGATTTTAACGTGAAAATTGACCGTGGCTAAATAATATAACCACTAATCCATTAAAATTCTTGCCTCTGAAAAGAAAGAATCTAATTTTGGGTGACAAATTGTCAGTAGCATTGAAACTATATAATCTCTTTTCCTTGCCCCCCCACCTTCCTCGTGCTAGCCTCTTTTTCATCAAAATAGTGGGACTAGTAGAGGAAAAAAATCCATGAAAAAAATGAATGTACTGCTGCTTACGGCGGCGATGACGATCCTTCCGGCGACTGCGCCGCAGGTGGCGCTTGCGACGGGGGTTAATACTGGCGGGAAATATGAAAGCTATGAATTTCGCAATATTGGCCCAACGCGCGGCGGGCGGGTTACGGCGGTAACAGGCACCGTTGCTGATGAAGCAACATTTTATCTTGGTGCGTCCGGCGGCGGCGTATGGAAAACCGATGATTACGGTACAACATGGAATAACGTGTCCGATGGCTTCTTCGCCACACCGTCAATTGGTGATATCGCGGTTGCGCAAAATGATGCCAACATTGTTTATGTGGGAACGGGGTCCGACGGGCTTCGCTCAAACGTGATCAGCGGTAAGGGTGCTTATAAATCGATAGACGGCGGCACGACATGGGAACATATCGGCCTTGATAACGCCGGACAAATAGGCGCGGTTGAAATTGACCCGACCAATAATAATATTGTTTACGTGGCGGCAATTGGTAACGCCTTTGGCCCCAACGAAGATCGCGGGCTATATAAAACCACCGATGGTGGCCGCTCATGGGAAAAGGTTCTTTATATTTCCGATACGGTTGGCATTACTGATGTGGAAATTAATCCATCAAACCCAAACGTTCTTTATGCCAGTGCATGGAAAGCTGAACGTAAGCCGTGGACTATTCTTTCTGGCGGTGAAATGGCTGATGATGACGGCGGAATTTATAAATCGGTTGATGCTGGTGCCACATGGGAAAAAATTAATAACGGCCTGCCAAAGGGTCTGGTCGGTAAAATTGACCTTGCGGTAACGCCGGCTAATTCAAGTGTTATTGGTGCGCTCGTCGAAGCGCCAAATCCGGACGGCGGCCTTTACTGGTCCGTTGATCAGGGTAAATCATGGGAACATGTATCAAATGATAAAGGTATTCAAAACAGACCGTTTTATTACACAAATCTTGATATTGACCCGACAAATGAAAAAATAATCTATTCAAACGCAAATCCGCTCCGTAAATCAGTCGACGGCGGTAAAACATGGACCACTATGTCCGTACCGCACGGCGATAATCATGATATCTGGCAAAACCCCAATAATCCTGATCTATTGATCCAGGCTAATGACGGCGGTGCTAACGTATCCCATAATGGCGGCAAAACATGGTCAACCCAGTATAATCAACCAACCGCAGAACTTTATCAGGTTGAAGTTGATGACCAGCATCCGTACTGGTTATACGCAGGAATGCAGGATAATGGCACTACGCTTGCCGTTCCAAGTAATGCACCAAACGGCGCACAGCATACTAATGCCTATATCGTTGATACGGGCGGCTGTGAAACGGGACCGGGTGTTCCAAAACCCGGCAATCACAATATCGTTTATTCTGACTGTAAAGGCCGCTTTGGGACCTTTGATAAACGCACAGGAACAGAACGTGCTTATTATGTCGGCGCAACAAATATTTACGGCCATAACCCGGCTGATCTTAAATACCGCTTTCAGCGCGTAGCACCGATCCACGTATCGCCCCATGATGCGGACGCAGTTTACCATGGATCACAGTATCTTCACAGAACCCGTGATGATGGCGTAACGTGGGAGCAGATATCACCTGATCTAACAGCAAACGAAGCAGATAAACAGGTTATATCCGGCTCACCCATTACCCGCGATATTACCGGTGAAGAATATTACAGTGTTATTTACTCGATCCAAGAAAGCACCGTTCAAAAAGGAGTGATCTGGACTGGGGCTAACGATGGCCCGGTTTATGTTACCCGTGATGACGGTGCAAATTGGGAAAATGTAACGCCGCGCATGCCAACGGGTGGCCGGGTCGACAGCGTCGCCCCATCACGCCATCAGGCTGGCAAAGCATACATCACCGTGATGCGTTACCAATTTGATGACTGGAAGCCTTATATTTTTAAAACCGAAGATTTTGGCGAGAGCTGGGACAGCATAACAAACGGTATTCCGGATAATTACCCGGTGCGTGTTGTGCGTGAAAGCCCGGACCATGAAGGTCTTCTTATTGCCGGAACTGAATTTGGTATGTTTATGTCAGCCAATGACGGTGAAAGCTGGGAAGCGTTCCAACAGAACTTACCGATTACACCAATAACGGATGTTAAGTTTATCCGTGGCGATCTGGCCATTTCAACAATGGGCCGTAGTTTTTGGGTGCTTGATAACGTTCAATCTGCTGCCGCAGCGGCCACAGCAGGCGGGGACAGTGTTTCTGTGCTAGCTCCGGCTGATACGTACCGTTATCGCCGTCCACGCGGTATGCCGCGCGCCGGAACATCATCTGGAACGCCTGACTTTCCAAAACCAACCGTTGCCATTGATTATTATGTGCCGGACGGGGATCACGCGAATATCAAGCTTGAAATCCTTGATGCGCAGGGCGACGTTGTAACCACTTATTATAATGATGGTGGTGACGCGGATGATGAAGGTGCGGACGCACCAATGCAAATTCATGATAACGCGCTTGAAATGGACGGCGGACTTAATCGTTACCGCTGGGATATGACCCACCTTGGTCCGTGGCGTGATGATCAGGCTCGCCGCTTTAGTGATGGGCCACTTGCTGTGCCGGGCACTTATACTGCCCGCGTAAGCGTTGGTGGCATGACGTCAAGTGCCAGTTTTGATCTGATGGTTGATCCACGCGTCAGTGAGCAGGGTGTTAATGTCAGTGATATAAATGAGCAAACCGAACTTCAAGGTCATATTTCTGCACTTCTTTCAAATTCAAGAAAACTTGAAGAAGAAGCAAAAGCAGAACATGGATCACTTCACCGTCAGTACCGCGGTCAATCAAACGAAGAACGCGGCGCGGAAGCTAATGCCGACTTTGACAGGGTTCATACGGTCGTGCGCACACTAGGCACACCAAATGTGATATATCCAAAAGCCGGCCTTGTTGGCATGATCAGCTATCTATACAACATAAATAGTGATGCCGATCAAAAACCCGGCAAAGACAGCATAGACCGCTTCGCCGAACTAACCGCAGAATATAATGCCGTAGAAGCCGCCTTCCGCGATTAGTAGATACTAAACATTAGAAAAAGCCCCGCTGGAGATAATCCGGCGGGGCTTTTTTTTGTTTCTAACTAGTCGTCACCATCCCACCATTCGCCATCCTCGAGCTTGAACGTGAACTTTGTTATCAGCTCTTGGACGATGTTTTACCGTAATATTTAATGAACAATATCAAACAGGCTGTTGCCGTTATAAGACACAGCCACCACGGTGCGCCGTATCCTACCGGGATGATGCAAGCCATGGCGAGAATGGCGGTTAGGACGGCGTAGGGGGCTTGTGTTTTTACATGTTCGATATGATCACAGCCAGACGCTATTGATGAAATGATTGTCGTATCGGAAATTGGTGAGCAATGATCGCCGAATGTGGCGCCGTTAATGATTGCGGCGATGGTTGCTGGAAGTAGATAATAGAGCGATGGATCAGAAATTGTCTGTGCCCAGACTAGCGGGATGGTAAGGGGGAGTAAAATCGCCATGGTTCCCCAACTGGTTCCTGTTGAAAAGGCGGTGATGCTGGCGACTAAAAAGACTATTAGCGGAATAATCACCGCTGAAATATCATCGCCAATAAAGGATACAAGAAAATCCGCCGCATTTAACCCCTGTGTAACATCAGCCAGTGACCATGATAATATAAGCACGATGAGAGACGCTAAAATCGCTTCAACTCCTTTTAACCATGCATTTATCACTTTTTCGAAACTTAAGTGTCGCCTGACTAGTGCAATGCCGCCGGCACTGAACGAGGCCAAAAATGAAGACCACATCAATGCTTTAAAACTATCAGCCGTCGCCATGCGCTGCTGAAAACTGTCGCCGGTACCGGATGTCCATAATACAGTCCCCAGACTAATCAAAAGCACAGCAATGGGCAGGGCAGCATTTAGGACATATGAATTTTCGGTGTTATCTTTTTGTTCGGACGATGCTTCAATAGTGGATTTTCGTGCTTTTCTTTCCGCTTTTAACATCGGTCCGAAATCTTTGCCAGTGTGGGAAATTGTCCAGACAAGAATGATGGTGAGTATAGGATAAAAACTGTATTTGAGGGACTGGAGAAAAATCGCGTAGGCATTTTCCGGAAATCCCGGCAGCGTTTCACCCACACCCTGTATGAGTGATATTTCATAACCGATCCAGCTGGTGGCAAAGGCGATGCTGGCCATAGGCGCGGAGGTGCTGTCTA
The DNA here is from genome assembly GCA_018660225.1 of Kordiimonadaceae bacterium. Taxonomy (GTDB): domain Bacteria; phylum Pseudomonadota; class Alphaproteobacteria; order Sphingomonadales; family Emcibacteraceae; genus Pseudemcibacter. The sequence continues at coordinate 2,304 of JABJKT010000027.1, read as the reverse complement.
CAATATAGGCAAGCTTTTCCCGGGATATTTTAAGCCTGTCAGCAACTGGTTGCATGGTTTTTCCGATCAGCAACGCTCCTGCGATGCCATCAAAAAAGAATATAAACCCCAGACTAGACGTCGCGACCTGACCACTTTTCGGTGAATTGGTAAATCCTTTGACCGCATTTAATATCCCGCGCATGCCACCATTGGCCGAAAGTAGCGTGATAAACCCGCCAATCATCAACGTAAAACAAATAACCATAAGCCGGTTACGGTCATAAAGCGCATCAACAATATTTTGATCAAACACATTAACGAATGAAATCGCAATATTGCTAAAACCGCCACCAACCGTTAGCCATGCGCCCGTCCAAATTCCAATAAAAAGCGCCGGAAATATTGACCGTGTAACAACCGCGACCAGTAACGCCATAAAAGGCGGCAGTAAGCTTGTCCAGTCAGCTTCAATCACTGACCACCTCTGACCCTATCTGTTGCGCCACCGTCAAATGCCTTTGGCACAACCGGGCAGGCGGGGTTTTCTGTGTTTTCGCCTGTGGTTTTTAGATCGAGGAAGGTTGAGGCGGCATAAGTGACAATTATTTCTATATCCTGATAAATATCCGTTTCCATATTGGAATGCTCAACTTCAAGCATAAAAGGTTGCCCCGCGTGAAGCGCGGATGCGGGGATTATAAAGCCATCCTCAATATAGGTAAGGCTACCCGGATCAAAAGCGTGGCCACTATGGACGGTTTCAACGCCCATGCAGTTGCCAAACATGGCATAAATCATATCATCAATAATAGCGTTCGGATCAGCAGCACCCTTCTCAAACGGGCTCCACGTGATATAAATATCCTGATCAGGGTCAATTGCGGCCGGATCGGCTGGTACGCCGGCCTGGGATAATGACAGTGTAACCGGACCGGGGTTAAGGCTTTCATCACCGTCCCTTTTAAAGGTTGCGGGCATATTACGGATATTACCGGCCGGTGTATCGAAATTATAATAGTATGTGGCATCAGGAAAAATTTCATCAAGTTCCGGGATGGTCATTTTACGCCCGCCCGTAAGATAGCGCGCTTCTTCATTGGAAAATGGCAGACCTTCCGCCGCATTAGCGGGGCCAGTAAGGTAGCCGTTCATGACCGTGCCGCCTGCAGCAACGGCCTCTTTAGTCTGGAATATTTCGGCAAAAAACACGGTATTTAACAAATTTGCTTCGCCTGAATGTTCTTGCCTTGTGTTAACGGATTTGCCGATCACCACATAATCGGCATGATCCGAAGGTTTTTCTGACTGTTCTGAACAGCTTGCCACAGTTAGCATGGCAAGTATAAAAGCTGATTTATGCATGATTTTCTTATTCCCGGTTTTTCTTGTTATGATGATAGTAGCAAGGCTTGAACTCTGATGCAAATGCCATTAAGGTCAGAATAATGTTTTAACAAATAAAAAGGGACGACCATGTTTCGCCAAATAATAACAACTGCTATATTCTTCTGTATTTCTTTTGCAGCAAGTGCCGAAACCATTTCCGAATTTACAAGTGGTATGGAAAAAAAAGAAGGCTTTTATAATATCTACCTCGATCATGATAATGGGGTGGTCTATTTGGAAGTTGACCGTTACGACGAAGACTTTATTTATAAAGTAAGTTTGCCGGGCGCGCTTGGCTCAAACGATGTAGCCCTTGACCGTGGTCAGTTAGGCGGCACCAAGCTGGTTTATTTTGGCAGAGTTGGCCAAAAAGTGTTTATGCACCAGAAAAACACCCGTTACATCGCCACTAGTGATAATCCCCGTGAACGGATGGCTGCAACAAATGCTTTTGCACCATCTATCGTTTGGGGCTTTAAGGCGGTCGCGACGGGTGATAACGGTGCTTCGCTTATTAACATGACAGAAATGATGCTTTCTGATCAGCACGGCAGTGCTGCTAAGATCAAGCGCAATAATCAGGGTGATTTCAGTCTTAATGAAAGCAGGAGCTTCGTTAATTTTGATAAGGTAAAAACATTCCCCATGAATACGGAACTAGAAAGCACGGTTACCTTCATGGGCAATAATCCGGGTAATTTCGTTCGCTCTGTTGCCGCTAATCCAAATATCATCACCCTTAAGCAGCGTATTTCATTTGTTGAACTTCCTGATGATAATTATCAAACGCGCGCGTTTCATCCGGCCATGAGCTTTAATGCTACCCGGGTCACTGATTACGGCACAGCCATCGATCAGCCGATCGAGCAGCGTTATATTTCGCGCCACCGTCTCGTAAAGAAAGACCCAACTGCTGCGCGTAGTGAAGCGGTTAAG
>JABJKT010000026.1 GCA_018660225.1 Kordiimonadaceae bacterium | reverse complement strand
TCTTCGTCATGCTCCACTACCAGCACACTATTACCCATATCGCGTAGGTTTTGTAGCATTTTCAGAAGGCGTTTATTATCCCGCTGGTGAAGACCAATTGACGGTTCATCAAGCACATAAAGCACACCCGTAAGGCCAGAGCCAATTTGACTGGCGAGGCGGATACGCTGGCTTTCACCGCCCGATAATGAACCGGATTTACGGGAAAGATTTAAATATTCAAGGCCAACATTATTTAAAAAGCCAAGCCGTTCGGAAATTTCTTTAAGTACTCGGTTAGCGATTTCATTTTCTTTATCAGAAAGCTGTGCTGACAGTCCTTCAAACCAATCATAGGAACGCCTCACTGAAAGTTCTGTTATTTCACTGATATGTTTGCCTGCGATTTTAACGCATAATGCTTCCTCACGCAGCCGGTGACCATCACAGGCATTGCAAGTGGTTGAGCTTTGATATTTGGCAAGCTCTTCTCGCATCATGTTACTGTCAGTTTCGCGCCAGCGCCGTTTGATATTGCCGATCACCCCTTCAAAGGCCTTTTTAACAACATAGCTTTTGATGTTGTCACTGTTATAGGTGATCTCAATTTCTTCTTCGCCGCTGCCGTGAAGCAGAACATCCTGAACCTTTTCAGAAAGTTTTTCCCACGGCGAATTTGTTTTAAACTTATAATGTTTGGCGATACTTTCCAGCGTCTGGGCGTAATAAGGTGAATTTGATTTTCCCCACGGGGCAAGGGCACCATTATTCAGTGAAACTTTTTTATCCGGCACCACCAAATCAGGATCAAAATAAAGTTTTTGGCCAAGCCCGTCGCAGGTCGGGCAGGCACCGAACGGATTATTAAAGGAAAATAGCCGTGGTTCAATTTCTTCAATAGTAAAACCAGATACCGGACAGGCGAACTTTGCAGAAAAAAGCACTCTTTCATTATCACCATTGGCTTTATCACCACTTGCCATTTCAGCAACAACAAGACCGTCTGAAAGCTCAAGCGCGGTTTCAATGCTGTCGGCAAGGCGTGTTTCAAGATCTGGTCTGACAACTAAACGGTCAACCACCACTTCAATGTCATGCTTTACTTTTTTGTTTAAGTCCGGAACATCTTCAATTTCATAAAATTCGCCGTCTACTTTTACCCGCTGAAAGCCGGCTTTTAAAAGCTCCATAAATTCTTTTCGGTATTCACCCTTGCGCCCGCGCACGATAGGCGCAAGAAGGTAAAGCCTTGTTCCCACTTCCATTTCCATAATTTTATCAACCATCTGGCTAACGGTTTGACTGGTAATCGGAAGGCCGGTTGTTGGTGAATAGGGAATGCCGATCCGGGCATAAAGAAGGCGCATATAATCATATACTTCAGTGACCGTGCCTACTGTGGAGCGTGGGTTTCTTGAAGTTGTTTTCTGTTCGATTGATATGGCGGGCGATAATCCCTCAATATGATCGGCATCTGGTTTTTGCATCATTTCCAGAAATTGGCGGGCATAAGCGCTTAAGCTTTCCACATATCTGCGCTGTCCTTCAGCGTAAATAGTATCAAAAGCAAGTGATGATTTTCCCGAGCCACTAAGGCCTGTGATGACCACTAATTTATCACGAGGAATATCCACATCGACGTTTTTTAAATTATGTTCCCGCGCGCCGCGAACGGATATTTCGGTTAGCATTAAGTTGACCCTTTTTTACTTTTATAAGCGCAATCTGCTGGATTTTCAAGATAAGTCAAGTTCTTATTTTGTTCTTTGTATCAAAGAGTTGCAAAAAGAGCTTAAAAAGACTTTGCCTGTGACGAGCCAAGTGGCTATTGTAACCGCAAATAGATTCGATTTAAACATTAGAGGGAAAGTCATGGCGGGAAGCGTTAATAAAGTAATTTTAGTTGGAAATTTGGGTAAAGATCCTGAAGTTCGCCACACACAGGACGGTGCACCCATTGTCCAGCTTAGTGTTGCCACTTCCGACACATGGAAAGACCGTGCAACCGGCGAGCGCCGCGAGCGCACAGAATGGCACCGGGTAGTGATTTTTAACGAGCATCTTTGTAAGATAGCGGAAAGTTATCTTAAAAAAGGATCGAAAATTTACGTTGAAGGCGCCCTTCAAACCCGTAAATGGACTGATAATGCTGGAATAGAAAAATATTCAACCGAAGTTGTACTGCAAAAATTTAACGGTGAGCTTACTATGCTTGATAGCCGTAACGAAGGCGGCGGCGGTGGCGATAGCGGTGGCTATGGCGGCGGTGGTGGTCAAGGCGGCGGAGGAAGCCAAGGCGGTGGAGGCGGCTCAGCCCCCTCAGGCGGCGGCGGATCAGATTTCGATGACGAAATCCCGTTCTAGAAAATAAAGAAAAAGCCTCGGTAAATACCGGGGCTTTTTTTATGGAGAAAAATAATAGCCCCAAAAATCAGAAAAGCCACACTAGAAGACCTACCGACCATCCAATCAATCGCCAGGCACACGATTGATAAGAATTACCGTGTCTTTTTGGGGGATGAGAAGGTTGATGGGTTTATTTCGGGGCCGTGTGATGCTTATATTGAGGGTGGGCTTGAGGATATGTATGTGATTACTGTTTCGGGCACTGTGCGGGGCTTTAGTGTGATTAAAGGTAACTTGGTAGAGCTTATGATGATGAAGCATGAGGATCACCGAAAGGGTTGGGGCTCGACACTTCTTTCTGCGATGGAGGAAAAGCTGTTTGAAAGCCACAGTGAAATCGTCCTTGATAGCTTTGAAAACAACCATAAAACCAATCAATTTTATCTTAAAAATGGTTGGAAAAATACCGCTACTGAATTTGACGAAGATGCTGGTGAAAATATATATAAATTCATCAAGAAAAAATAATTATAAGTCGTTGATATTAAAGAGTTATTATCGCTCTTAAAAAACATCCTAAATAAATGTAAAAAAAGGCCATTTTTACCCACCAATTGCTTGCTATAAAGCGCAATATTTTGTATAAATTTGGGGTCAGGTTTACTATATATTGTGTGTCGCATAATGTATGGGAGATATTAAATATATAAGTATTATAAAAGGGCCAAATATTGACCGAAAATACTGCTTCCGAGCCACCGATCGAGAACATTTCCAATATTACTATTGAAGAGGAAATGAAAACCTCATATCTCGATTATGCCATGAGCGTGATCGTCTCCCGGGCACTTCCGGATGTGAGAGACGGGCTTAAGCCAGTTCATCGCCGCATTCTTTATTCCATGTATGAAAATAATTACGATTGGACAAAATCCTACCGTAAGTCAGCCCGTATTGTTGGTGATGTAATGGGTAAATACCATCCACACGG
>JABJKT010000025.1 GCA_018660225.1 Kordiimonadaceae bacterium | reverse complement strand
GATTGGTAAAAACCGGCAACGACAAAGGCCAGCATCGTCATCACACCATTAATCGCTGCGTAAGCAAACTGGGTCGATACGTGATCTATATGCGCGCATCCCGCTGCCATACTGGCAAGGACTGTTGTATCGGATATAGGTGATGTATGATCGCCAAACAGCCCGCCACTTAATACGGCGGCAATGGTTAAGGTCATTGGTGCACCCAAGGTATGAGCGATCGGAATAACGATAATCATCAATATGGCAAACGTACCGTAAGAAGACCCGGTAGCAAAAGACATAATCGCGCCGAGGAAGAAAACAATAAGCGGGAAGAAGCTCGGATTAATACTATCACCGATCAGCGCGGCAAGATAAGCACCAGTCTGAAGCTCATTACAAAGCGAACTGAGCGTCCAGGCCAGCACAAGCACCATACACATAAAGACAAGTTTCTGCATTCCTTCAAAAAACAACCCGAGGCTCTCATCCCAGGGTTTATTTTGATGTTTCTTCATTAAATAGGCGCAGGCAAATGATGCGAAAAGATATGAAAGGCAGATACCGGCGCGAACATGGACGCTCTTCACGCCCTCGGTATAAGCGAAATAGCCCATATAAATCACCATGGTCGCAAACATGACGCCAAGCGGCAAAAACACCGTACTTAATTTCGGATCATGTTGTTTTTCAACCACTTCTTCCACTTCTTGATCAATTGTGCCGTCAATAAGCCCTTGATTATATCGTTTTTGCGCTCTTGCCATCGGCCCAAAATCCTTACCGGTGGTCAGGATCATCGGGATCGATATAAGGGCGAGGAAGGCATAAAACTGATAAGGCCAAACACTAAGCAGAACAGAAAGCGGTTCTTCCTCAAGTCCGACAACGCCGTAAGCATTTTCAATTAAACTCATAATATAAACACCCCAACCAACGAAGGGGATTAAAATGCTTAAGGGAGCCGCCGTGGTATCAACAATATAGGCTAGTTTTTCACGGCAGATTTTAAGTTCACGAAAGACCGGTTTAAAGAGCGGACCAACAATAAGCGCATTACCACTATCGGTGAAAAACACACTTAGTCCCGTTGCCCATGACGCCATCTGCGCCTTTACCGGGCTACCGATAAACTTGACCATCACACCGGCAAAAGCCCGTGCGCCACCGGATTTATCAAGCATATGAATAAAACCGCCAATGGTGAACATAACAATCATAACCTGGTTATTGGACGGAATGGCAAGCTGCACGAAGACATGATCTTCGAGAAATTCAGCGAAGGCAAAAAAGGGATTGAAATTGGCGATAATCAGCGCCCCACTGAAGGCACCGGTTCCGAGTGAAAATATTATATTTCTGGTATATACCGCCAGTACAATACTAAGCGCCGGTGGCAGAATTGATAAAACGCCGTAACTTTCCATAAACTTTCCCTCTTTTTCTTTTTACCCTAGTAGAAATTAGCCACAAATTCAATTAACTATTCACCGTAGCGATACATCATAAATCGGATCGCCAGATATTGCAGCACTATCATGATAAAAATAACGTAAGGCGTTTGATATATCGCGAGCAGTATAAAGGCACAAATGGTCATAATCCCGGTAAGCACGGCATAAGGTAATTGTGTCATCACATGATTAATGTGTGGGCAGTCCGCCCCCATACTGGCAAGCACTGTCGTGTCCGATATGGGTGATGTATGATCGCCAAAAAGTCCACCGCCTAAAATCGCCGCAATAGTCAGCACCAGATCAGCGCCGAGAATATTTGCAACGGGAAGAGTAGTCGCCATGAGGATTGCAAAGGTGCCCCATGAAGAGCCAGTGGCAAATGACATGATAGTGCCAATGAAAAATACGACGATTGGGAAATAGCGCGGATCAAGCGTATCGCCTATGAGCGACGCCAAAAATTCACCGGTTTGAAGATCCCTGCATATGGAACTGAGCACCCAGGCAAGTATCAGGATCGCCGCAACGGTTATCAATTTCCCTGCCCCAACAAAAAAGATATTCATGGAAGCATCGTAGGATGTGTTTTTAAAACGTTTCATTACATAGGCACAACCACCTGAGGATAATATATAGGAAATACAGAGCCCTGCATTGACATGAACACTTTTAATCCCTTCGGTGAACGCGTAATAGCCGAGTATCGATCCGAGTGTCACAATCATGATAGCAAACGGCAGGATCACCATAATCAGTCTGCTTTCCCCCTGTTCAGGCGCTTCAACCACTTCATTTAATTTCACTTCTTCATCATAACGTTTTTGAGCTTTTAACATCGGGCCAAAATCTTTGCCCGTACTAATCACCATGGGCACAGCAAGCAAGGCAAGAAAGGCATAAAACTGATAAGGCCATACATTCAGCAGCACGGAAAAAGCATCCTCTTCAATACCCATATCGCTGTAGGAATTTTCAATCAGGCTCATGATATAGACACCCCAGCTCGCCACGGGGATAAGAATAACCACAGGCGACGCTGTGGTATCGATAATGTAGGCAAGCTTCTCACGGCATATTTTAAGCTGCGTGTAAACCGGGCGAAACAGTGGCCCTACAACCAGCGAGTTGGCGGTATCACTGAAAAATATACTGATGCCAGAGGCCCATGTAGCGAACTGGCCCGAGCGGCGTGTGGATACATATTTCACAATCGCGGCGGAAAAAGCCCGCGCCCCACCGCTTTCATCCAGTATATTAACAAAGCCACCAATGACCATAGTCATGAACAGCACCTGCGTGTTGGCAGGGGTGGATGCCTGAACAAAGGCATGATCACTCATCAAACTCACGACAGCAAAAAACGGATTATAAGAATTTAAAATGAGCGTGCCGCTAAAGGCACCAATGCTCAGCGACAGGATGATATTACGGGTATAAATAGCGAGAAAAATACTGATTACCAGCGGCACTACCGATAAAACACCGTAACTTTCCATAAACTATTCCCCGTAGCGATGCATCATAAAGCGGATCGCCAGATATTGCAGCGCTATCATAATAAAGATCACATATGGCGTTTGATAAATAGCCAGTAAGACAAAGGCAGATACCGTCATTGTCCCTGTGAGCAGTGCATAAGGAAACTGGGTTGATACATGATTGATGTGTGGGCATCCCGCCCCCATTGAAGCCAAAACAGTGGTATCGGAAATAGGCGAGGTATGATCACCAAAAAGTCCGCCACTTAATATTGCCGCAATAGTCAGCACCAGATCAGCACCGAGAATATGAGCAACAGGAAGCGTTGTCGCCATCAATATAGCAAAGGTGCCAAAGGATGACCCAGTGGCAAAAGACATCATTGCGCCAATAAAAAAGACAACAATCGGGAAAAAGGCAGGATTAAATCCCTCCCCTATTAGTGACGCTAAAAATGGTCCCGTTCCAAGCTCGCTACAAATAGAACTAAGCGCCCAAGCAAGTGCAAGGATTGCTCCTACGCTCATTAAACTTCCCATACCTTTAAAAAAACTATCCATGGACTGGCTATACGTTTTTCCCTGAAAACGTTTCATCACATAAGCGCAGCCCATAGATGCCATCAGGTAAGAAAGACAAAGCCCCGCATTAACATGAACACTTTTAACGCCTTCCGTCATAGCATAGTAGCTAAGCACGGAACCGAGCACGGCAATCATGATTGCAAATGGTAATATTACTACGATTAATTTTGGATCTTCCGTGTCCGCACTTTCTTCCTTGTGATTATTCTCATCTTCAAGATAAGCTTTTTGTGCCCGCAACATGGGGCCAAAATCCTTGCCGGTAGAAATAATCATCGGCACGGCAAGAAGGGCAAGAAAAGCATAAAACTGATAAGGCCAAACATTCAAAAGTACCGAAAATGCATCCGCCTCAATCCCCAGAGAACCGTATGTATTATCAATAAGGCTCATTATATATACGCCCCAGCTTGCCACAGGTATAAGGATCACCACTGGCGATGCCGTTGTGTCAATAACATAGGCAAGCTTTTCACGGCATATTTTAAGCTCTTTATATACGGGGCGAAACAGCGGTCCGACAATAAGCGAGTTTGCGGTATCACTAAAGAAAACACTGATCCCGGACACCCATGTAGCAATCTGGCCTTTTCTTGACGTCGACACATATTTAACGATCGCCGCCGAGAAAGCACGTGCGCCACCGCTTTCTTCAAGCATGCGAACAAAACCACCAATGATCAAAGTGATCATAATCACTTGTGAATTGGAAGGGCTGGCTACTTGAATAAAAATATGATCCCGTATCAGGGAAACAGATGCGAAAAAAGGATTAAAAGAGTTTAAAATGAGGGTGCCGCTTAGAGAGCCAACTGCCAGTGAGACAATGACATTACGAGTATAAATGGCTAAAAACACACTTAATGCCGGTGGCACAATTGCCAAAATACCGTAACTTTCCATCACCCACTCCCATTCCCATTTATAGTTTTTTATAGCCTAAGGCTTAAAAGGAGTAGGTCAAGGGAGAAAGAATAAAAACTAGTCTTCTGATTTACTGGCTTTTGATCCAGGATCGATTATTTCGGTCCAGCTCAGCTTTGCTTTACACTTAAGCTTTTCGATCGTTTCAAGTAGTGATGCGGCTCTATCATATACCAGTGTATCTACTAACCTGGAATTCTCATTCATGAGAGCGGTTAGCTTTTCTTCTGCATAGGCGATATTTTCATGAACAGGAGAGCTTTTGGTTATATCTTCATGATCATCTTTAACAGGCGCTGATATATTATCCAGATGATAATCGTTTAATTCCTGCTCTTCGCGAAGTTGTTCGCGAACCAGATCATGGATTGTGCGGTTGGGATTGCTACCTTCTTGCTCTATTTTTTTATTAAGTCGTTTGAAGTTGACCATTTTATCGTTCCATAAATTAACCCAAGCCCGAGTCTAAGCTGAGAAGGTAAATAACTTATTACGATTTAGAATTAAAATTAATAAACGAGAGGACCTGTTTGTCCTAAAAACAGTTCAATAGTACGAAATGGCCTTAATCCTAGGTCTTGACTACCAGTTTTTTTCTTTTCAATTTTGTCTTTCAATCTAGTATAACTCGCCTCTGCTATACCGTAATCGAGTGCAAAGTCCAAATGTGTAAGAGCTCTTCTATAACGCTTTTTGTTATATTCTATTTGTGCTTTTCTGTACTGATAATTTGGATTTGCCATCTGGCTTTTTTCGGCCATTTCAGAATAGAATTGCGCTTTTTTCTTATTGCCCATAGTCAGATATAAATTAGCCATATTCGCATTGGCCGAATAGCTTTCGTTATTAATATTAAGGGCATTCTCATAAGCAAGTTTCGCAAAATCATAATGGTCCTGCTGCTTATAAAGCACGCCCAAATTGACCCACAAATCAGACTCCATCGGCTCTAGGCTCAGGCCTTTGGCAAAATAAAGAAAGGCTTCTTTTTCATTACCACTTATTAATTTTTCTGCGCCTATATTACTATAATACAGGGCCAGCGCGTGCGGCAGTGATATTGTTTTTGATTGCAAAATTTGTTTTGAATTAATTTCATCAATATCAAACACCGCCCCTGCATCCGCTCCATTTTTAACTCTTAAATTAATATGGCGCCATGCTTTTTCGATATTGCCGTCCTTTGGGCTCCAGTCCAGCGGCACATCGACTTCCTGATATTCGAATGAAATATCGGCCATATCCGCAAATGATGAATATAAATAACTAAACGCGAGACAGTTGCCTAATTTGTTTGCAAACGCCCCTCTTGCAGTAAATGTTTTTGTTACATCATACTTCATTCCAAACTTTTCTTCGTCAAATAACACTCTGTTTAATTGCCGGGCTCTGTATGGTTCAGCCACTCTGCTTAAAACATACTTATCCAGAAAAATTTCCATTTCTTCGGTTAAAGCCAGAATGTTATCTTCAGGAAGATCTTCAGGATTTACCCTGGCGCCTAAAATAGCTTCACCTGACAGCAGATCCTCTTGCGTAACAGTTTGATTTATAGAAGATGAGCTAACGGACTTAAATTGTTTTTCAGAGGTCGTGCAAGCCCCAAACATCATCACAACATATATAAGAATAATTTTTTTCATAATATCACGACCCAATTAATTGGTGTAAATACACATGAATACTAAGCTTAAAATTTTAATATTTCAATTAGATATATAAATTAATTCATTTTTATGTGCGAAATAACAACTCAATATAGTGGCGGTATTGCGCTGATTGGCGCTGGGTCCAGCTTTTATCTTTCATGGCAAGCGTCATAACAAAGCTTCCTTCGATAATGGATCCGATCATTTCTGATAGTTCGCGGGCGGTGACAGGAAGTGCCGGCGGTCTGGCTTTGATTAAGGCCCCAAGCTTATTTTCATAAAGATCAAGCCAGGCATTTAAATTCTCTTTTATATAGTCGCCTATTTCCGGCTCAAAATTCCTCACTTCATAACTATAGGAAGAAAAAATACATCCGGGGAAAGGGTTTTCCAGGCCATTTAAAAATTCTTCAAATAGCTTAATAAAAATCAGAACCCGCTCTAAAGGATCATCACTTAGGCGGTCTGCCTGATCAGAATAGTTTTTAAAAAGTTCATAGTCATTACTGGCGTACCGCTCAAGAACACTTTTTGCCAGCCCGGCCTTGCCTTTAAAATGATGAAAGAACGCACCCTTAGTAAGGCCCGTTTCTTCAAGAAGTTCATCCAAAGTCATGCCCGCATATCCTTTTTGCAGGATCAGGCTTTCCGCTTTAGCTAAAATCTTTTCTTTGGTTATTTCACCTTTTGTGGCCATTACATTACTTTCTTAAAATAATTTACAGACTATATAGTACATTCATTAATATTCAGAATATACGTAGTTTATAAGAGAATTCAAGTGAAAATAAAAATAACTTGACACAGACCATTTGGTATGTTTTATATAAAAAAGACTAAATGGTCTGTTTTAATAAATTAAACCTAAAAATCAAAGGATAGAAAAATGATTAATAATGAAGAAGCCGTAAATAGCGCAAGATTTGCAAAATGCATTGCAACATCCAAAAGAATTAACTGGGATCTTGAAGATGACGTCATTCAGGGACGTATTTTTGATATTTCTCATAAATTTTTACCAGATGGTCTTTCTAAAGTAGAAGAAATTTCATTTCTAAGCGAAAGCGAAAAACGCTTTCTAAGTCAAATACAAGGTCGCACCTATGCCAATATATTCGGTCTGGTTGAACGTTTTATCAATACAAAGATGTTGGAACTTGGCCAAGATTATCAGTTTGGTGATCAAGTAGCCCTTGAAGCATTGCTAAGGTTTAGCACTGAAGAGATTAAACATCAGGAACTGTTTAAAAAAATAGATAAAATGTGCGGCGAAGTCATGCCGGACGGTTATGATTTTTCATTCGATAGCAACGAAGTCGCCAAGGCCGTGTTAAGCAAGAACACATGGGCCGTTCTGGCTCTAACGCTGGATATTGAGCTTTTCACGCAATTACATTACCGCGAAAGTATTGAACCAACAAAAAATCTATCCCCGCTTTGGAAAGATGTCTTCCTTTATCATTGGAAAGAAGAAAGCCAGCATGCGATTATCGATGAACTAGAATTTATTCGCCATGATAGTGAAGTCTCCGTACAAGAGCGCGATTTGGGCGTTAGTGAATTTATTGAACTAGTGGGTGCCGTTGATGGAATTTTACAACATCAATCTGCTAGTGATGCATTTTATTTTGCCGCCGCTTGTGGCAGGAAACTAACCGAGCAAGAAAGCAGCGAAGTGCAAAGAAGCATTCTGGCTGCTTATCGGCATCAATATATTTTCTCAGGCGCAGGCCATCCCCATTTTGGCAAAGTGCTTTCTAGTATGATTACGACGGAGCAAATGGGACGCATCCAAACCGCCCTTGAAAGCATTAAGTGAAAATTGAACATAATAAAAGGGACAGTGTTACAGAAATACTGTCCCTTAAATATGCCTTGAATATTAATTAATCAGTAGGGCTATCATCTTGTTTGATAGCATCGGTCCAGCTAACTTTTATTTCATCATCCTGTTTTTCTAGGGCTTTTAGTTCCGCTTTCGCTTCATCTTCTTCGTTCAGGACTTCTTTTAATTTTTTCTCTGCCGCAACGAAGGTTTTATGAACTGGCGAGCTTTCTGAAATTAATTGATTATTCTGAAAATCTTCCGCTGAAATATTTTTCAAAGAAATAATCTTATTAACACTTTCGTGCTTAAGCTGTTCACGCACCAAGTCATGAACAGTGTGGCCACCATCATGTTCAGTCGTTGTAAGAAATTTTTTTAGTAAATTTAAATAGTTCAAAACTTTAACCCCAAATAATTAAATTGATGAGTAATAGTGGAACAATTTCATAAATATTCCCTTACGATTTAAGGTTAAAAATAATTAAGTATAATAAAATAGTTGCGAATTATGTTGACGTGGCTGCCAAAAAGTTGTTTATGACTGCCACGTTTGAATTATACATTTACTATCACAATCCACTTCTCTATCCAACAATTTTGGTTTAGTTGCGGATAATGGGCGTAAGTCATTATCAGGCTAAATAATCCAGTCAGAACAATCTGATTGAATTAAACACCAATAATTGCACAAGGAGAAATAACGTGGCAACTGGTACAGTAAAATGGTTTAACCCTACAAAGGGTTTTGGTTTCATCGAGCCTACTGAAGGCGGCAGTGATGTGTTTGTACATATTAGTGCTGTTGAACAGTCAGGTCTTACAACTTTAGACGAAGGTCAAACAGTTGAATTTGAAGTTCAAGAACAAAGAGGCAAATTAGCTGCAGCTAACTTAAAAGCAGTTTAATTTAAGCATCTTTATAACTTATTAGAAAACACGGGTTCATTTTATGGCCCGTGTTTTTTTATGGCAATTAGCCTTTAAAAAAAGAGCCTCTGCATCTCTACAAAGGCTCCTATTTTTAATTTATTCACTGGCGAGAATCACTTTATTTCGCTTGGCAAAATAAGCCTCGTTAAAGGCCGCGACCGGGCCGCTTAGGATTGCTTGATATTCCGGCTTAAGAGCCTGCCACCTTGCGTCCACATCATTAAAGCGTTTCTCCATACGCTTTGTCATGGGCGGGACGATGGCATCAACAACACGGTAGATATCCTGAAGGTCGGCAAAGACCATGTCTGGCCAGTTGAGGGTATCCTGGAAGTAAGTCCGGTCAACGCTGACCACTTTAGCCTCCCATGTGTCCACCGCATCAACGATCGCTTGCGCTAACTTTTTAAGATCTTCATCATTCGCTGCATCCTTGGCCTGTGCGCTTGCTTGATTGCGGGCATCACGGGCGGTTTTAATGCTGTCGGTGATATCTCGTAATGACGCATCAATATTATCAGTCAGATCATATTTTTCCATCAGCTGGGCGTTTGATATTTCAACACGTGGATCATATTCAAAGCTTAGTGGTTGTTCCATCACTTCACCGTCATATGAAACACGCACCGTATAATCGCCTGGACGCATGGTCCGCCCGTCCGTGATATTATCACCACCGCCGCTTAAGACATAAAGATCCTTAATTTCAGAATATTTATCGGCTTTATAATCCCATGTGGCTTTGTTCATTCCTTTATTTGCCGGGATATAATAAGCACTTCCAGACCCACCGCCATCATGGCCGGTTTTAGCATCCGATGTCATGGTGCGAATCACATTACCATCACCATCAAGAATTTCCATTTTAACTGGAGCTTCTTTTAAGTCCGGCTCCGCGCCAAGGGTATAATAAATCACCGCACTCATGGTCATATTGCCGACACGCGCGTCATAAGCCAACTCCGGCTTATAAAGATACATTTTATCTTCGTCGCGGTCTTCTGCCCCTTGACGTAGCGGGGAAAGATCATCAAGCACCCAGAAGGCCCTGCCCTGCGTTGAAATGGCAAGGTCACGTCCTTTGACCTGAATATCAGTTACAGGGACCACTGGTAGATTACGCTGGAAAGGCTGCCAGTTATCGCCGCCATCAAGGGAAATATAAAGTCCGGTTTCCGTGCCGGCATAAAGCATGTCTTTGCGCACAGGGTCTTCACGAACCACCCTTACAAAGGCGCCTTCGGGAATACCGTCTGTAATACTTTTCCAGCTGCGGCCGTTATTGGTGGTTTTGAAAATATAGGGTTTATGATCGTCATATTTATAACGCGGGGCCGCCACATAAACAGTTTGCGGATCATGGGGCGATATTTCAATAGAATTGATCATGCCGTCATTATCACCGTTTGGTGTGACTTCTTCCCAGTTTGTGCCGCCATCTTCAGTTTTTGAAAGCATACCGTCGTCAGAACCTGCCCAGATCACATTAGCATCATAAGGACTTTCCGTTACCGCGAGCAAAGCATTATAACTGTCGGTAATTTCGCGGGTGATGGTAACCGGGTTAGCCTGCTGATATTCTTCCTGGTCCTTGGTAAGGTCAGGGCTGATATCGGTCCAGGTTACACCGCGGTCCGATGATTTATGGATCACATTACTGGCATGATAAATCACGCTGGTATCATGAGTGGAGACAAGCACCGGCGCATTCCATTTCCAGCGGTATGTCCGCTCCTTAGGATTAACACCAAAACCAAGTTCGCGGTATGGCTCAACATTTCTGCGTACGCCCGTTTCACTATCATATTCATTAAGCTGGCCAAGGTAACAGCCACCATAAATATAGCGCGGGTTATCACGGTCCATGGCCACGTGAGCGTTTTCACAGCCCGCCACCGTAATATAAGCATCTTCGCCCATATCACCGCTGACGCCTTTACTCGCGATACCAACCGATGAATTATCCTGCTGGCCACTAAACATGCGGTACGGGAAGCTGTTATCGGTATTAACGCGGTAGAACTGCGCCGTTGGCTGGTTATGAATTGATGTCCATGATTTACCGCCATCAAAAGTAATCGTCGCGCCGCCGTCATTGGCATTAATCTGGTTATTGCTGTTATCGGGGTTAATCCAGTGTCCATGATGATCACCGTGCGGTGTACTGATCCGTGACCAGCTCTTACCGCCGTCCGTTGATTTCATGAGTGGCGCATTTAGCGAATAAATAGTATCCGCGTTATTAGGATCGGCATAAAGATGCATATAATACCATGACCGTGAAACCAGCTGACGATTTTCTGTCACGTGG
>JABJKT010000024.1 GCA_018660225.1 Kordiimonadaceae bacterium | reverse complement strand
TGGTACTGCCCGTTCAATGGGCCTAGAAGTTAAAGGATAAGGTGATGGCTAAATTAGGTAAACGTGCAAAGGCTATGCTCGAAGGCCTTGATCTAAATGCTTCTTATTCTATCGAAGAAGCTGTCAAGGTACTTAAAGAGCGCTCAAAGGTAAAGTTTGATGAGACCGTAGAAGTGGCGATATGCCTTGGAGTTGATCCTCGTCATGCAGATCAAATGGTTCGTGGTGTGATAGGGCTTCCTAACGGGACGGGAAAGAATGTTCGTGTTGCAGTATTTGCACGTGGTGATAATGCTGAAAAAGCAAAAGCGGCCGGTGCAGAATTTGTTGGTGCAGAAGATTTGATGGAAATAATTCAAAAGGGTGAGATGGGTTTTGATCGTTGTATTGCAACTCCAGACATGATGGCTGTTGTTGGTCGTCTTGGTAAGGTGCTCGGCCCCCGTGGTCTCATGCCAAACCCAAAACTTGGGACCGTAACTCAAGACGTTGAAGCTGCTATTAAGGCAGCAAAGGGTGGGCAGGTTGAATACCGTGTAGAAAAGGCCGGTGTCATCCACGTAGGCGTTGGCAAAATTAGTTTTGATGAAAAAGCAATCGTTGAGAATGTAAAAACTCTCGTTAGCGCGGTTGCTAAAGCCAGACCATCTGGCGTTAAAGGTACATACTTTAAAAATATGTCTTTAACATCAACGATGGGTCCTGGTCTAACTATTGATACAGCATTGGCACTTGGCGAATAAGCCTGCTGATGAAAAGTAATTCCGTTAGAAGTGTCTGACGGGAACTAGGGGTTACAGCTAATATGATGTAATCCTGGCTTGTCCGAAACTGCAGGTGTCGAAACCTATTTATAGGGGCCGATTTAAGCCATAGGGCCTGCATAGATGGGGTTGTGATAATTATCATAGTTTCCGTGCTAAAACCTTAGTTGGTGGAGGCGACAGGCATGAGCGGTATATAAGGCAATTGCATTATATATCTAATATGAATGGTAGGAATTGATTTATTGGTTCTTACAGATTGAAGTCGGAGACGAGAATGGATCGTACTCAAAAAGAGGAAATGGTAACTTTTCTCAAAGGTGTGTTTGGCACGTCAGCTTCTGTAGTTGTAGTTCGCAACCGCGGGCTTAACGTTGCTGAGATGTCTGATTTGCGCGGTAAAATGCGTGAGCAGGGCGCTACTTTGAAGGTTGCTAAGAATCGGCTTGCTCGTCTTGCTCTTGAAGGTACTAAAATAGAAGACCTTGGAGATCATCTGACAGGCACAACTGCACTGGGTTATTCCGAAGATGTTGTTGCGGCTGCCAAAGTTCTGGTAAAATACGCTAAAGGTAACGAGAAACTCGAAATCGTTGGCGGCACAATGGATGCTACTATTCTAGACGTGAATGGTATTAAATCCCTTGCGGCACTTCCTGGACTTGATGAACTTCGTGGAAAACTGGTTGGGCTATTACAAGCTCCAGCAGGAAAACTTGCAAGCATTACGCAAGCTCCTGCAGGGCAATTAGCTCGTGTATTTAGTGCTTATGGATCGCAAGGTTAAGCGACCTGGGTTTCAATTGAATTATTATATTTTGAATTAAGGAAAATAAAATGGCTGATCTTAATAAGATTGCTGATGAATTATCTGCATTAACAGTGATGGAAGCTGCTGAGCTTTCTAAACTACTAGAAGAAAAATGGGGCGTATCTGCTGCTGCTCCTGCTGCTGCTGCGGCTGCACCTGCTGCTGCTGGCGAAGTTGCTGAAGAGAAAAACGAATTTGATGTTGTTCTTACAGCTGCTGGCGAAAAGAAAATCAACGTGATTAAAGAAGTGCGTGCAATTACCGGTCTTGGACTTAAAGAGTCTAAAGAAATGGTAGAAGGCGCACCTAAGGTCGTTAAAGAAGGCGCACCTAAAGCTGAAGCTGAAGAACTTAAAGCTAAGCTTGAGGCCGCTGGTGCTTCTGTAGAACTTAAGTAAGTTCTAAAAGTTAAAGGGTGGTGTGTTGACTTTGTTTCCACACCACCTTTACCCTTTTATTAGGGAGAGTAGTATAAACAACTAATTGGATAGAAAATAATTTGTTAAAAAACAATAATATACCATTGATTTTAGAATTATTTTGACTAGTTTAAAGTGACCGTTTTCAGATACTTTTCTGAAGCGGTTTTGACGTATCTGATTTAGTGTTTATATGTAATATATTAAATTACTGCTAAGGCTTTGTTTCTTAATAGTAATTTACTTTGATCGAGAATATATTGGCGAGGATTGAACATGGCGACTTCTTATTCCAGTCGTAAAAAAGTTCGTAAGAATTTTGGACGCATCCGTGAAGTGGCAGAAATGCCTAATCTTATTAAGGTTCAAAAGAGCTCTTATGATCAGTTTTTACAAACAGATGTTGAGCGTGATGACCGTACTGATAATGGTTTACAGGGCGTATTTAAAA
This sequence comes from Kordiimonadaceae bacterium, assembly GCA_018660225.1. Taxonomy (GTDB): domain Bacteria; phylum Pseudomonadota; class Alphaproteobacteria; order Sphingomonadales; family Emcibacteraceae; genus Pseudemcibacter. The sequence continues at coordinate 50,923 of JABJKT010000024.1, read as the reverse complement.
GCGTATTTCCAATAGCGGATTTTGCTGAAACGGCATCTCTGGAGTTTGTTTCATACGAACTTGAAAAACCGAAATATGATACGGATGAGTGTCAGCAGCGTGATATTACTTACGCCGCACCTCTACGTGTGACATTACGTTTGATTGTTTTTGAAATTGATGAAGAAACAGAAGCGCGCAGCGTGCTCGATATTAAAGAGCAAGACGTTTATATGGGCGATCTTCCTCTTATGACGGACCGTGGTACCTTTGTTGTTAATGGTACGGAACGCGTTATCGTATCGCAAATGCACCGTTCGCCTGGTGTATTCTTTGATCATGATAAAGGTAAAACACAGGCATCAGGAAAATTCCTATTTTCTGCCCGTGTCATTCCTTACCGTGGCTCATGGCTTGATTTTGAATTTGATGCAAAAGACATCATTCATGTTCGCTTTGACCGTCGCCGTAAAATGCCTGTGACGACACTTCTTTATGCACTCGGTCTTAGTTCTGAAAATATTCTTGATTATTACTATGATCGCCTTGCTTATAAAAAAGCAAAAGGTGGTTGGAGCGTTCCATTCGATATTGAAAGCTGGCGCGGCATTAAATCAACATTTGATCTTGTTGATGCAAAAAGTGGCGAAGTGATCGTTGAAGCGGGTAAGAAAATTACCCCGCGCCTCATTAAGAAAATTGAAAAAGAAGGCATTAAAAACCTTCTTCTTCCTGACGAAGATCTTATTAACCGTTTTGCGGCCGAAGATATGGTCAACGGCAAAACCGGTGAGATTTACATCGAAGCTGGTGAAGAAATTACTGCTGAGCACCTCGAAGTGTTTGCAGATGCCGGATATAAGAATATTGAGGTACTGAATATTGACCATCTTCGCATCGGGCCTTACCTACGTAACACGCTTATGGCAGATAAATGTCAAAACCGTGATATGGCGCTGTCTGAAATTTACCGCGTTATGCGTCCTGGTGAGCCACCAACACGTGAAACAGCAGAAGCTCTGTTTGAAGGCTTGTTCTTTGACGGTGAGCGATATGACCTTTCATCGGTTGGCCGTGTAAAAATGAACATGCGTCTTGATTTGGATTGTCCTGATGATCATAGAGTACTTCGTAAAGAAGATATCCTCGAAGTTCTTAGAACAATGATTGATCTTAAGGATGGTAAAGGCGTGGTTGATGATATTGACCATCTTGGTAACCGCCGTGTTCGTTCTGTTGGTGAATTGATGGAAAACCAGTACCGTATTGGTTTGCTTCGTATGGAACGTGCTATTCGTGAGCGGATGAGTAGTATTGATATTGATACTGTAATGCCACATGACCTAGTGAATGCAAAACCAGCTGTTGCAGCGGTTCGTGAGTTCTTCGGATCATCACAGCTTAGCCAGTTTATGGATCAAACAAATCCGCTTTCAGAAATTACACATAAGCGTCGTCTTTCAGCGCTTGGCCCTGGTGGACTAACCCGCGAGCGGGCTGGTTTTGAAGTGCGTGACGTGCATACAACCCATTATGGTCGTATTTGTCCGATTGAAACACCTGAGGGACCAAATATTGGTCTGATCAATTCACTTGCTACATATGCGAAAGTGAATAAATACGGTTTCATCGAAACACCTTACCGTAAAGTTGAAGGCGGCAAGATTACCGATGATGTTATTTATCTTTCAGCGATGGAAGAAGAAAAATATACTATCGCCCAGGCTAATACACCACTTACAGAGAAGGGTGATTTTGCCCATGATCTTGTGGATTGCCGTCAGGCTGGTGATCATGTGCTTAAAAAGCATAAAGACATTTCCCTTATGGACGTTTCACCGAAACAGGTTGTTTCTGTTGCGGCAGCGCTTATCCCATTCCTTGAGAATGATGATGCGAACCGCGCTCTTATGGGATCAAACATGCAACGTCAGGCCGTGCCACTACTAAGAGCGGAATCGCCGTTCGTTGGTACTGGAATGGAACGTGTTGTTGCCCGTGACAGTGGTGCTGCGGTTGTTGCAGCACGTGGCGGCGTTATCGATCAGGTTGATGCAATCCGTATCGTTATTCGCGTAACCGATAAAATCGATCACGATAGTTCCGGTGTTGATATTTATACGCTTTCTAAATTCCAGCGTTCAAACCAGAATACATGTATTAACCAGCGTCCGATTGTTAAAGTTGGTGATATTGTTCAAGAAGGTGATGTTCTTGCTGATGGTCCTTCAACGGATCTTGGTGAACTTGCTCTTGGTCGTAACGTACTCGTGGCCTTTATGCCATGGCATGGTTATAACTTCGAAGATAGTATCCTAATCTCAGAACGTATTGTTAAAGACGATGTGTTCACATCCATTCATATTGAAGAATTTGAAGTGATGGCTCGTGATACGAAGCTTGGGCCAGAAGACATCACACGCGATATTCCCAATGTTGGTGAAGAAGGTCTACGTAACCTTGATGAAGCTGGCATTGTTTATCTTGGTGCTGAAGTTCATCCTGGTGATATCCTTGTTGGTAAAATCACACCAAAAGGCGAAAGCCCGATGACACCGGAAGAAAAACTTCTTCGTGCTATCTTTGGTGAGAAAGCGGCTGATGTACGTGATACATCAATGCGTCTCCCACCTGGCGTTGCCGGTACGGTTGTTGAAGTACGTGTCTTTAATAGACATGGTATTGATAAAGACGAACGTGCCATCGCTATTGAGCGTGAAGAAATCGAACGTCTATCAAAAGACCGTGAAGATGAGCAAACCATTCTTGACCGCAGTATTTATGTGCGTCTTAGACCGCTTCTTGTGGGCCAAAAAGTTTTAAGTGGCACAAGTGAAGTTAGAAAAGGCACAAAAATTACTGAAGAAATTCTTGAAGAACTTGCAAATGGACTTTGGTGGCAGCTCGCTATTGATAATGCCAAGGTTATGGAAAAAGTCGATGCGCTTCATCAGCAGTTTGAAGATGCGCGCTCACAGCTCCATGCTCGTTTTGAAGAAAAAATTGAAAAACTTCAGCGTGGTGATGAACTACTGCCTGGTGTTCTTAAGATGGTTAAGGTTTTCGTTGCTGTTAAACGCAAGCTTCAGCCTGGTGATAAAATGGCCGGTCGTCATGGTAACAAAGGGGTTATTTCCCGCATCCTTCCACAAGAAGATATGCCTTACCTTGAAGACGGAACACCAGTTGATATCTGCTTGAACCCTCTTGGTGTGCCATCTCGTATGAACGTAGGACAAATTCTTGAAACTCACTTAGGGTGGGCGTCACGTGGTCTTGGTGTTCAAATATCGAATATGCTTGATGCACATGATGTGGCGGAAGCTGATAAAGCAAATAATCTGCGTGATAAATTTAAGAATGTTTATAGCGTTGATCAATATAAGTCAGAAATTACGCCACTTAATGACGAAGACCTTATCGGCATGTCTGATAATCTTCGTAATGGTATCCCAATGGCAACACCGGTATTTGATGGTGCCCACGAGCCGGATGTGGTGGATATGCTTAAAGAAGCAGACCTTGATGGATCTGGACAGGTTGATCTTTATGATGGCCTGACCGGTGACAAGTTTGACCGTAAAGTAACCGTTGGTTATATTTACATGCTTAAACTTCATCATCTTGTCGATGATAAGATCCATGCCCGTTCCATCGGACCATACTCACTCGTGACCCAGCAACCACTTGGCGGTAAAGCCCAGTTTGGTGGACAGCGCTTTGGTGAGATGGAAGTGTGGGCACTTCAGGCGTATGGTGCTGCTTATACACTACAAGAAATGCTTACCGTGAAATCGGATGATGTTAATGGCCGTACGAAAGTATACGAAAGTATCGTTCGCGGCGATGACAGCTTCGATGCTGGTATACCTGAATCATTTAATGTTCTCGTGAAGGAAATGAAATCCCTTTGCTTGAATGTTGAACTTACAAACCATAATAAATAGACCGTAACTGGATTAGGAGAATTGGCTATGGGCCAAGAAATCGTAAATTTCTTCAATGCAAATGCAAAACCAGAAACTTTTGATAACATCAAAATTCTGATTGCGAGTACAGAGCAGATCCGGTCATGGTCTTTTGGTGAGATCAAGAAACCGGAAACAATTAACTACCGTACATTTAAGCCTGAAAAAGATGGTCTTTTCTGTGCGCGTATTTTTGGACCTATCAAAGACTATGAATGTCTTTGCGGTAAATATAAGCGCATGAAGTACCGCGGCATCACATGTGAAAAATGTGGTGTTGAGGTTACTTTAAGTAAAGTGCGGCGTGACCGTATGGGCCATATTGAGCTAGCGGCTCCTGTGGCACATATCTGGTTCCTTAAATCACTTCCTAGTCGTATTGGCCTTATGCTTGATATGACTTTGAAAGATTTAGAGCGCGTTCTTTATTTTGAACAACATATCGTGACAGAGCCGGGTCTTACCAATCTTAAGATGAAGCAACTTCTTACTGAAGAAGAATATTCTCAAGCACAAGAAGAATACGGCGATGACAGTTTCTCTGCCGGTATTGGTGCTGAAGCGATTAAAGTACTTCTTGAGAATATCGATCTTGAGCAGGAAAAAGAAGATCTTCACCGTGAGCTTGCAGAAACGAAATCTGAACTTAAACCTAAGAAGATCGTAAAACGTCTTAAGATTATCGAAGGTTTCATTGAAAGTGACAACCGTCCTGAATGGATGATCCTTGAAGTTCTTCCGGTTATCCCGCCTGAGCTTCGCCCACTTGTTCCGCTGGATGGGGGTCGGTTTGCAACGTCTGATCTTAATGATCTTTATCGCCGCGTTATTAACCGTAATAACCGCCTTAAAAGACTTATGGAACTTCGTGCGCCTGATATTATTGTCCGCAACGAAAAACGTATGCTGCAAGAATCTGTTGATGCGTTATTTGATAACGGTCGTCGCGGTCGCGTGATTACGGGTGCTAACAAGCGTCCTCTTAAATCACTTTCCGATATGCTTAAAGGTAAGCAAGGCCGTTTCCGTCAAAACCTTCTTGGTAAGCGTGTTGATTATTCCGGTCGTTCCGTGATTGTGGTGGGTCCAGACCTGCTGCTTCATCAATGTGGACTACCTAAGAAAATGGCTCTTGAGCTCTTTAAACCGTTCATTTATGCGCGTCTTGATAAGCTTGGTATTGCAACAACGATTAAACAAGCCAAAAAGCTTGTTGAAAAAGAACGTCGCGAAGTTTGGGACGTGCTTGATGTTGTTATTCGTGAGCATCCGATTTTCTTAAACCGCGCCCCTACACTTCATAGACTTGGTATCCAAGCGTTTGAACCTAAACTTATCGAAGGTAAAGCCATTCAGCTTCACCCATTGGTTTGTGCGGCGTTTAATGCTGACTTTGACGGTGACCAAATGGCCGTTCACGTACCGCTTAGCCTTGAAGCTCAGCTTGAAGCGCGTGTTCTTATGATGTCTACAAATAACATCTTAAGCCCATCAAATGGTAAGCCGATTATTGTGCCTTCACAGGATATTATTCTTGGTCTTTATTATATGACAACGGCGAAGCAAGGCGAGCCGGGCGAAGGTATGGTCTTTGGTGATCTTGATGAAGTTGATTTAGCTCTTAATGCAAAAGCAATTACACTTCACAGCTCTATCAAGTGCCGTATTGATGATTGTGACGAAGAAGGCAATCCTATTAAACGTATCGTTGAGACAACACCTGGTCGTGCGATGCTTGCTAAAAACCTTCCTAAGCACCCTGAAATCTCATTTGATGAACTCATTAACCGCCGCATTGGTAAACGTGAGATTTCCGAAGTGATCGACATTGTTTATCGTTTCGCAGGTCAGAAGAAAACAGTTCTCTTCGCTGATGGTGTTATGAGACTTGGTTTCCGTGAGGCTTGTAAAGCGGGTATTTCGTTTGGTAAAGACGATATGATTATCCCTGATTCAAAAGCACCGATTATTGAGGAAACAACAAATTCCGTAAAAGAATTTGAAAGTCAATATCAGCAAGGTCTTATTACTCAAGGTGAAAAATATAACAAAGTGGTAGATGCCTGGTCACAATGTACTGACCGTGTGGCGGATGCTATGATGGCTGAAATTTCTAAAGAAGAAGTTGACGAAGACGGCCGTTCGCTCCCTACAAACTCCATCTTTATGATGGCGGATAGTGGTGCTCGTGGTTCTGCAGCGCAGATGAAACAGCTCGCAGGTATGCGTGGTTTGATGGCGAAACCTTCTGGTGAAATTATTGAAACACCGATTATTTCAAACTTTAAAGAAGGCCTAAGCGTTCTTGAATACTTTAACTCTACCCATGGAGCGCGTAAAGGTCTTGCCGATACGGCGCTTAAAACGGCGAACTCCGGGTATCTAACACGTCGTCTTGTGGATGTTTCTCAAGACTGTGTTATTATTGAAGAAGATTGCGGTACGACACTCGGTATTGATATCGCTGAAGTTTCTGATGGCGGTGACGTTATTGTAAACCTAAGTGACCGTATTGTTGGGCGTTGTCTTGCTCTTGATATTAATGATCCGGTTTCCGGCGACTTAATTTATGAAGCAGGAACTTACCTTGATGAAGTTAAGGCGGAAGAAATTGAAAAAGCTGCTGTTTCAACTGTTAAAGTTCGTTCTGGTCTTACATGTGAAACCAAAACGGGTTGTTGCGTAAAATGTTATGGTCGTGACCTAGCGCGTGGAACCATGGTGAATATTGGTGAAGCCGTTGGTGTTATTGCCGCGCAGTCAATTGGTGAACCTGGTACCCAGCTTACTATGCGTACTTTCCATATTGGTGGTACGGCGTCTTCTGTTTCTCAGCAATCAGCGATTGAAGCTTCGCATGACGGTATTGTGAAAATTAATAACAAAAAAGTTGTTAAAGATAGCAAAGGCCGTTTGGTCGTACTTTCACGGAATATGGAAATTGTTCTTGTGGATGAAGAAGGCCGCGAGCGCGTTACCTATAAAGTTCAGTTTGGTTCTCATCTACTTAAAGACGAAGGTGATAAAGTTGAGCATGGTGAAAAACTTTGCGAATGGGATCCATACACACTTCCTATTATCACTGAGCAAGGCGGTGCAATTAAATTTGTTGATATGGCTGACGGTGTTGCTGTTAATGAAAATGTTGATGAAGCAACAGGACTTTCAAGTCGCGTTGTTGTTGATTGGCGTTCTCATCCAAAAGGAGCTGACCTTCGTCCGCGCATCACTGTGCGTGATGACAAGGATGAAGTGATTGAGCTTGCTAATGGATCAGAAGCTCGTTATTTCATGTCTGTTGGTGCTATTCTTTCCGTTAATGATGGTGATGAAGTGCATGCGGGTGACGTTATTGCGCGTATCCCACGTGAAGCATCGAAAACCAAAGATATCACCGGTGGTCTACCGCGGGTGGCTGAGCTTTTCGAAGCGCGCCGTCCAAAAGATCATGCTGTTATTGCTGAGGTTGATGGATATGTTGAATTTGGTCGCGATTATAAGAATAAACGCCGCATCAGTATTAACCCACGTAACGACGAAGATGAAGTGGTTGAATATCTGATCCCTAAGGGTAAGCATATTTCCGTTCAGGAAGGTGACTTTATCCGCCGCGGTGAATATTTAATCGATGGTAACCCTGCGCCACATGATATTCTTAAATCACTTGGTATCGAAGCACTTGCTGCTTACCTCGTGAATGAAGTTCAGGATGTTTACCGTCTTCAAGGTGTGGGTATCAATGATAAACATATCGAAGTGATTGTTCGTCAAATGCTTAAGAAAGTTGAAATTACCAAACCAGGTGAAACAACATTCCTGATCGGTGAACAGGTTGAACGTGAAGAGTTCGATGAAGTAAATGAAAAAACAATTGCAGATGGTCGAGAGCCCGCCAAAGGCGAAGCGATCCTTCTTGGTATTACCAAGGCGTCACTGCAAACTCGTTCCTTTATTTCAGCGGCATCATTCCAGGAAACTACACGCGTCTTAACCGAAGCTGCTGTTTCAGGGAAATCTGACAAACTGATCGGTCTAAAAGAAAATGTGATCGTTGGTCGTTTGATCCCTGCTGGTACTGGCTCCAAGATGAAAGAATATCATCATATTGCTCAGGAACGTGATGCTAAAACTGAGCTAGAGCAAAAATCAGCTTCAGAGATTGCTAAAAGCGATCCGCTTGCAGAAGAACTGGGTAAGCAGGCCGACTCAACGGAAGGCGTTTTTGAAAGTTAAGCAATTTCGAACGGAAATATGATTTGTTTGTAAAAAAACAGACTAAATCATAGTAAAAGACAAATATTTTAAAGGCCGGAGCATCTAAAACACTAGATTCTTCGGCCTTTTCTATAAAAATAGCTTGTATGTGAAATTTTCCTTGACTGTGAATTTAACCGAACATAGTATGCGCTCACTTCTTAAAAGCGCTGGTGGTAGATCAGGTTCGATTTAAACGCTGTGCAAAAAGAAATAAAAGATTAGAATTTAAGTTTTAAAGGTGGCCGGGGTGACTGTAAGTTGCTCTTTTTCTATTATAGGAAACAGGCTGTCTTTTTTGCTATGGAAATGAAAAACGATTAAGGAATTAGAATGCCGACGATCAACCAGTTGGTACGTAACCCACGTAAGAGACCAGTACAGCGTACGAAAGTGCCTGCGCTAGAGGCATGTCCTCAAAAACGTGGAGTTTGTACTCGTGTTTATACTACGACGCCAAAGAAACCTAACTCAGCCCTTCGTAAAGTTGCCCGTGTGCGCCTAACGAACGGATTTGAAGTAACAAGCTATATCCCAGGTGAAGGACATAACCTGCAAGAACATAGTGTTGTTCTTATCCGTGGTGGTCGTGTGAAAGATTTGCCCGGTGTTCGTTATCACGTACTTCGTGGTGTGCTTGATACACAAGGTATCGCAGACCGTCGTCAAGGCCGCTCAAAATATGGTGCTAAGCGTCCTAAGTAAGGACCTAGTTACAAAGGAAATAAGATATGTCGCGTCGTCACGCAGCTGAAAAAAGAAAAGTACTACCTGAGCCAAAATTTGGTGATGTTGTGCTTGCTAAATTCATCAACAACCTGATGGTTGATGGTAAGAAATCTACCGCAGAGCGCATTGTTTACGGTGCCCTTGATATTATCAAGAAAAAAACAGGTGCAGATCCTGTTGAGCAGTTCCATACAGCTCTTGAAAATATTCGCCCTGCTGTTGAAGTGCGTTCGCGCCGCGTTGGTGGTGCAACTTATCAGGTTCCTGTTGAAGTTCGTTCAACACGTGCTCAAGCACTTGCCATTCGCTGGCTCATTGGTATGTCACGTAACCGCAATGAAAACACTATGACAGAACGTCTGGCTGGTGAATTTATGGATGCGGTAAATAATCGCGGCGCTGCTGTGAAAAAACGTGAAGACACTCATAAGATGGCAGAAGCTAATAAAGCTTTCTCTCATTATCGTTGGTAGCACTGGTAAAGGTTTAATTAGATGGCACGTACTACTCCCTTAGAAGATTATCGCAATATCGGCATTATGGCCCATATTGATGCTGGTAAAACAACGACAACTGAACGCGTTCTTTATTATACTGGCGTGAGCCACAAAATTGGTGAAGTTCATGATGGCGCTGCCACAATGGACTGGATGGAGCAAGAACAGGAACGTGGTATTACGATTACGTCTGCTGCGACGACTTGTTTCTGGAAAGAAAAACGCATTAACATTATTGATACACCTGGTCACGTGGACTTCACTATTGAAGTTGAACGTTCGCTGCGTGTGCTTGATGGTGCGGTAGCTGTGTTTGATAGTGTTGCCGGTGTTGAGCCACAATCTGAAACAGTATGGCGCCAAGCTGATAAATATGATGTTCCTCGTATGTGTTTCGTTAATAAGATGGACCGTATGGGCGCTGACTTTTACCGTTGTGTTGATATGATTAAAGATCGTTTGGGATCAAACGCTCTTGTCCTACAGCTGCCTATTGGCGCGGAAGCAGAATATAAAGGCCATGTGGACGTTGTTAAAGGCGTTGGCATCATCTGGGAAGATGAAGAAATGGGTGCTAACTACACAGAAGTACCTGTTCCTGACGACATGGTTGATGATCTTGCATCATACCGCGAAACAATGTTCGATATGGTTACTGAATTAGATGACGACGTGATGGAAGCTTACCTTGAAGGTAACGAGCCTGATGAAGCGACGCTTAAGCGTCTTATTCGTAAGGGTACAATCGCGGGTGTCTTTGTTCCTGTTCTTACAGGTACGGCATTTAAGAACAAGGGTGTTCAAACACTTCTTGATGCTGTTGTTGATTTTATGCCTTCACCACTTGATATCGATGATGTTCAGGGTGTTGCAGTGAATAGTGACGAACCAATGTCACGTGCCGCTTCTGATGACGAGCCATTCGCTGCGCTTGCATTTAAAGTGATGACTGACCCGTTTGTGGGTACGCTTACTTTCGCCCGTGTTTATTCCGGTGTTATTGAAACAGGTACGGTTGTTACGAACTCTGTTAAAGACAGAAATGAAAAAGTTGGCCGTATGCTGCAAATGCACTCTAACCCTCGTGAAGATGTTAAAGAGGCGCGTTCCGGTGATATTATTGCTCTTTGTGGTCTTAAGCAGACAACAACAGGTGATACAATTTGTGATTTACAAAAACCTATTATCCTTGAACGTATGGAATTCCCGGATCCGGTTATTTCTGTTGCGGTTGAGCCAAAAACAAAGGTCGACCAAGAAAAAATGGGTATCGCCCTTAACCGTCTGGCACAGGAAGATCCGTCTTTCCGTGTGAAAGCAGATGAGGAAAGTGGCCAAACAATTATTTCAGGAATGGGTGAACTTCACCTTGATATCCTGGTTGATCGTATGAAGCGTGAATTTAATGTTGGTGCCAATGTTGGCGCGCCGCAAGTGGCATACCGTGAAAGTATCGCTCGCGAAGTTGATATTGACTATACCCATAAGAAACAATCTGGTGGTTCTGGTCAGTTCGCTCGTGTGAAACTAACGGTTACTCCTGGTTCGCGTGGAACAGGTCTTGAATTTATCGACAAAATTAAAGGCGGTAACATTCCTAAAGAATATATCCCTGGTGTTGAAAAGGGTATTAAAGACATTGCTGAAAGTGGTGCGCTTATCGGTTTCCCGATTATCGACTTTTCAGTGACACTATATGATGGTGCTTTCCATGATGTTGATAGTAGTGTGCTTGCTTTCGAAATTGCCGGTCGCGGTGCTATGCGCGAAGCAGCTTCTACGGCAGGTATTAAACTGCTTGAACCTGTTATGGATGTTGAGGTGGTAACACCTGAAGATCATATGGGTGATGTTATCGGTGATATTTCATCACGTCGCGGCCAGATTTCAGGTTCTGAAACACGTGGGCCAAATACAGTTATTAGTGCAAAAGTGCCGCTAGCCAACATGTTTGGTTATGTTAATCAATTGCGCTCATTTACGAAGGGTCGCGCTACATACTCTATGCAGTTCGATCATTACGCAGAAGTACCTCAGGCGGTTGCCGAAGAGGTGAAGGAAAAGTTTGCTTAAAGTAATTTTGAGTAAATAAACAACAACTAGCTCTTCCTGTGAGGAAAATACAGGGCGCTTGAATATAAGTGAAAAGGTAGAAGAAAATGGCTAAAGAAAAATTTGAACGCAATAAGCCGCATTGTAACGTAGGAACAATCGGCCACGTTGACCATGGTAAGACTACTCTTACTGCGGCGATTACAAAAGTACTTGCTGAAGCAAGTGGTAAAGGTGAAGCGGTTGATTTCGCAAACATCGACAAAGCTCCTGAAGAGCGTGAGCGCGGCATCACAATTTCAACGGCACACGTTGAATATGAAACAGATGCGCGTCACTATGCACACGTTGATTGTCCTGGACATGCTGATTATGTGAAAAACATGATCACTGGTGCAGCGCAAATGGATGGTGCTATTTTGGTTGTTAACGCAGCTGACGGTCCAATGCCACAAACACGTGAGCATATCCTTCTTGCTCGTCAAGTTGGTGTTCCGGCGCTTGTTGTTTACTTGAACAAAGTTGATCAGGTTGATGATGAAGAGCTACTTGAGCTTGTTGAAATGGAAATTCGCGAACTTCTTAGCGATTATGAATTCCCTGGTGATGATATTCCAATTATTGCTGGTTCAGCTCTTGCTGCGATGGAAAGTCGCGACGATGACATTGGTAAAGAAAGCATTCTTAAACTGATGGCTGCTGTTGATGAGTATATCCCACAGCCTGAACGTGCGATTGATGGTGCATTCCTTATGCCGATCGAAGACGTATTCTCAATTTCGGGTCGTGGTACAGTTGTTACGGGCCGTGTTGAACGTGGTGTTGTTAAGGTTGGCGAAGAAGTTGAAATCGTTGGTATTAAAGATACAAAGAAAACAACAGTTACTGGTGTTGAAATGTTCCGCAAGCTTCTTGATACTGGTGAAGCTGGTGATAACATTGGTGCTCTTATTCGCGGTATTGACCGTGAAGAAGTTGAGCGTGGACAGGTTCTTGCTCACGTTGGCTCAATCACACCGCATACTAAGTTTAAAGGCGAAGCTTACATTCTTACTAAGAATGAAGGCGGCCGTCATACACCATTCTTTACAAACTACCGTCCACAGTTTTACTTCCGTACGACTGATGTAACGGGTGTTGTATCGCTTGATGATGGTGTTGAAATGGTAATGCCTGGTGACAATGTTGCCATTAACGTTGAACTGATTAACCCGATTGCCATGGACGAAGGTCTTCGCTTTGCGATCCGCGAAGGCGGACGCACAGTTGGTGCCGGTGTTGTTGCAAAGATTATTGAATAGAAAAGTCATTTAGGAGCGCAGACCCAACGGTCTGCGTAAATTTTTATGTTGGAATCACAAAACATTCGCATTCGCCTTAAAGCCTTTGATCATAGGATTCTTGATCAAGCCGCTGGTGAAATTGCAAATACGGCCAAAAGAACAGGCGCTAGCGTACGCGGCCCTATTCCTATGCCGACGCGGATTGAAAAATATACGGTTCTTAAGGGACCGCATATTGATAAAAAATCTCGCGAACAATTTGAGACACGCACTCACAAGCGTCTTCTTGACATTGTTGAGCCAACACCACAAACAGTTGACGCGCTTATGAAGCTCGATCTTGCTGCCGGTGTTGAAGTCGAAATTAAGTTGCAGGGGTAATGAATATGCGTTCAGGACTTATTGCAAAAAAAGTGGGTATGACCCGTGTATTCGCCGAAGGTGGCGCGCACGTACCTGTAACAGTTCTTCATGTGGACGGCGCACAAGTCGTTGCACATAAAACAACTGAAAAGGATGGTTATAACGCCCTTCAACTCGGCGCTGGAAAAGCCAAAGTAAAACGTACAACGCAGCCAATGCGTGGTCATTTTGCTAAAGCTCAGGTCGAACCTAAAGCTAAACTTGCTGAATTTCGTATCAATGAAGATGGTTTCATCGACCTTGGTGCGGAAATTACTGCTGATCACTTTGTCCCCGGACAAATTGTTGATGTGACCTCTACTTCGAAAGGTAAAGGTTTTGCCGGCGCGATGAAGCGTTGGAACTTTAAAGGCCTTCGGGCTACTCATGGTGTATCTATTTCGCATAGATCACATGGTTCAACAGGTCAGTGTCAAGATCCAGGCCGCGTTTTCAAAGGTAAGAAAATGGCGGGTCATTATGGTGATGATCGTAAAACTCAGCAAAATCTTGAAATTGTCTCAACTGACGTAGAAGGTGGCCTCATCCTTGTTAAGGGTGCAGTACCAGGTGCGAAAAACGGTTGGGTTCTAATTAACGATGCAGTTAAAAGGGCACGTCACGCTGATGCACCATATCCTGGTGCAGTTAAAGCGGCGCCTGCTCCTGAAACAGCACCTGAAGCTCCGGCTGAAGATGCGGTGACAGAAGAAACTGCAGCAACTGAGAATGAGGAATAGACCGATGAAAGCCCAAGTAATTACACTTGATGCCAAAAAGGCCGGCGATATCGATCTTGATGATGGTATTTTTGGTCTACCGGAGCGTGGTGATATCCTTCAGCGCGTTGTGGTATGGCAACTGGCGAAACGTCGTGCGGGAACACATAAAGTTCAGTCGCGCGGTGAAGTAACTGGTACAACAAAGCGTATTGGTAAGCAAAAAGGCGGCGGTACAGCGCGTCATGGTGCTGGTAAAGTTAGTCAGTTCCGCGGCGGTGCCCGTGCTTTTGGTCCAGTTGTTCGCTCTCATGCGGGCGGCCTGCCAAAGAAAATCAGAGCGCTTGGTCTTAAGACAGCCCTTTCCGTTAAAGCAGCAACAGGTAACCTTGTTGTTATGGAAAATGCTGACCTTAAAGATGGCAAAACAAAAGACCTTTTATCAAAACTTGATAAATTAGGTTTCTCAAATGCACTATTCGTTGATGGTGCTGAGGTAAATGAAAACTTCAAGCTGGCAATTAGCAACATTCCACATGTTGACGTGTTACCAACTCAAGGTGCGAATGTTTATGACATTCTTCGCCGTGAGAAATTGGTGCTGACTAAAGCCGCGGTTGAAGCTTTGGTGGAGAGGCTCAAATGACCGATATCAAACATTATGACGTTATTCTTGGCCCAGTAGTGACAGAGAAATCAACTATGCTCTCTGAACATAACGTGGTTACGTTTAATGTGCCGATGACAGCTAAAAAATCTGAAATCAAAGCTGCTGTAGAAGCGCTTTTCAGTGTTAAAGTTGAAAAGGTAAACACATTACGTCAAAACGGAAAAACAAAACGCTTTAAAGGTGTTATGGGTCGTCGTTCTGATAGCAAAAAAGCAATGGTGAAGCTGGCCGAAGGTCAGTCCATCGATGTAACGACGGGGGTGTAGAATAATGGCATTAAAAACTTATAATCCAACTACACCAAGCTTGCGTTCACTGGTAACGGTTGATCGTAGTGAACTTTGGAAAGGTAAGCCCGTTAAGGCACTGACCGAAGGTAAGCACAGCAAAGGTGGTCGTAACAACCAAGGTCGCATTACAATGCGTCGCCGTGGTGGTGGACATAAACGCTCATACCGTATTATCGACTTTAAACGTCGTAAATGGGATATGGAAGCAACTATTCTGCGTCTTGAGTATGATCCTAACCGTTCAGCTTTTATTGCGCTTATTGAATATGCTGATGGTGAAAAAACTTATATTCTTGCCCCACAACGTGTTGGCGAGGGTGATAAAATTATCGCTGGTGAGAAGGTTGACGTGAAACCGGGTAACGCGATGCCGCTTTATTCTGTTCCTGTTGGCTCTATTGTTCACAATGTTGAAATGAAACCTGGTAAAGGCGGACAAATTGCCCGTGCAGCCGGTGGATATGTTCAGGTGACAGGCCGTGACCGTAGTTACGTTCTGCTTCGCCTTTCATCAGGTGAACAGCGCTATGTTCGTTCAGATTGTATGGCAACAATTGGTGCCGTATCAAATCCTGACAATCAAAACCAAAAACTTGCTAAGGCTGGCCGTAGTCGCTGGCTTGGTAAACGTCCATCTGTTCGTGGTGTTGCTATGAACCCTGTAGATCATCCACATGGTGGTGGTGAAGGCCGTACTTCTGGTGGCCGTCATCCAGTTACTCCATGGGGTAAGCCTACTAAAGGTAAACGTACCCGCAGCAATAAATCGACTGACCGTTATGTTCTTCGGTCACGTCACGAACGTAAGAAGTAGGAGCAAGATATGTCACGTTCCGTTTGGAAAGGTCCATTTGTTGATATGCATTTGCTGAAGAAATCTGAAGCAATGACAGAATCAGGCAAATCAACGCCGATTAAAACATGGTCACGTCGTTCTACGATTTTACCTCAGTTTGTTGGTCAAACTTATAATGTACACAATGGTCATAAATTCATCCCTGTTTATGTAACGGATGAAATGGTTGGTCACAAACTTGGTGAATTCGCGCCGACCCGTACTTACTATGGTCACGGTGCCGATAAAAAAGCGAGGAAGAGATAGTGGGTAAGAAATCAATACCACGTCGCTTGGCCGACAACGAAGCTAATGCAACATTGCACATGGTTCGTATCAGCCCCCAAAAACTTAATTTGGTGGCCGGTCTTATTCGCGGCTTGAAAGTAGAAAAGGCTCTTGCCAATCTTACTTTCTCTAAAAAACGCATTTCAGCAGAAGTTAAGAAGCTTCTGGAAAGTGCAATTGCTAACGCTGAAAACAATCACGGCCTAGATGTTGATAATCTGGTTGTTGCTGAAGCAAGTGTTGGTAAAGCAATGGTTATGAAACGCTTCCGTGCACGTGCACGTGGTCGCGGTGCTAAAATACTTAAGCCTTTTAGCCGTATGCGTATTGTGGTTCGTGAAGTAGAAGAGGAGAACGAATAATGGGTCAAAAAGTAAATCCTATTAGTTTGCGTCTTGGTATCAACCGCACTTGGGATAGTCGCTGGTACGCTGAGGGTGAGAATTACGGTATAATGCTTCATGAAGATCTTAAGATTCGTGATGAGCTATTAAGTACTCTCAAATCAGCAGCCGTTAGCAGAGTTGTAATTGAACGCCCATCTAAAAAGATGCGTGTGACAATTTATTCCGCTCGCCCTGGTGTGATCATTGGTAAAAAAGGTGCTGATATTGATAAGCTTCGTCAGAAGATTGCCAAAATGGCACCGTCTGCTGGTGATGTGAGCCTTAACATTGTTGAGATCAGAAAACCTGAAATTGATGCACAGCTTGTTGCTGACAATGTAGCGCAGCAGCTTGAACGTCGTGTGGCTTTCCGCCGTGCTATGAAGCGTGTTATGCAAAACTGTCTTCGTCTTGGTGCTCTTGGTATTCGTATCAATTCCGCCGGTCGTCTTGGCGGTGCTGAGATTGCCCGTACAGAATGGTACCGTGAAGGTCGCGTTCCACTACATACACTTCGTTCAGACATTGATTATGCTGAAAGTAAAGCTCATACAGCTTACGGCGTTATCGGCATTAAAGTGTGGATCTTTAAAGGTGAAATCATGGAACATGATCCAATGGCCCGTGATAAGCGCATTAATGAAATGCAAAAATCCGGTGGCGGCGGCGGCGGCGGTGGTCGTGGTCAACGAAACTTTAGAAACGCAGGATAAGGGATATGTTACAACCAAAAAGAACAAAATTCCGTCGCGCTCATAAGGGTCGCATCCACGGTAACGCAAAAGGCGGCACAACGCTGACTTTTGGGTCATGTGGACTTAAAGCACTTGAGCCGGAAAGAGTTACTGCGCGTCAAATCGAAGCGGCGCGCCGTGCAATGACACGTCATATTAAACGTCAAGGTAAAGTCTGGATCAGAGTATTCCCAGATGTGCCAGTATCCAAAAAACCTGCAGAGGTTCGTATGGGTAAAGGTAAAGGTGCTGTTGAATATTGGGCAGCCCGCGTTAAACCTGGTCGTATTATGTTTGAAATGGATGGGGTTCCGCTTGATCTTGCTAAAGAAGCATTTGAGCGTGCCGCAGCTAAATTACCAATCGCGACGCGTTTTGTTACTCGTCTCGGTGAAAAATAGGAGAGTTCGTGATGAGTAAAGCATCTGAACTTAGTAATAAGTCAATTGAAGAGTTACAAGGTGAACTCGCAAACCTGAAAAAAGAGCAGTTTAACCTGCGTTTTCAAAAAGCGACTAACCAACTTGAAAATACGGCTCGTGTTCGTCAGGTTCGTCGGGGAATTGCCCGTCACCAGACAGTAATTAATGCAATGCGCCCAGGCGCAGCGTCAAAAGAATAGAGGTTAACCAAAATGCCTAAACGTATTCTACAAGGTGCAGTGGTAAGTGATGCAAATGACAAGACAATAACTGTTCTTGTTGAGCGTCGTTTTATGCATCCGATGGTGAAAAAAGTGGTGCGCCGCTCGAAGAAATATCGTGCGCATGACGAAAATAATAGTTTTAAAGTTGGTGATGTTGTTCGTATCGAAGAATGTCGTCCCATCTCTAAAAATAAATCGTGGACTGTTGTCGAAGACGCTAAGTAATTAGCGGATTTGATAAATTAATTTAATTAAGTAGGAATTACCTATGATTCAAATGCAAACCAACCTTGATGTTGCCGATAACTCTGGTGCCCGCCGTGTGCAGTGTATCAAAGTTCTTGGTGGCTCCAAAAGGAAAGTGGCTGGTGTTGGCGACGTGATCGTTGTCAGTGTCAAAGAAGCTATTCCTCGTGGACGAGTGAAAAAGGGAGAGGTGCATCGTGCAGTGATCGTACGCACTAGAAAAGATGTACAGCGTGTAGACGGAACAACAATCCGTTTTGATAGCAATGCGGCCGTTTTGGTTAATAAACAAAATGAGCCTATTGGCACGCGTATCTTTGGCCCAGTAGTACGTGAGTTACGAGCAGCTAACCATATGAAAATTATTTCACTGGCTCCGGAGGTGCTCTAATGGCTAACGTAAAATTTAAAATCCGTAAAGGCGATGAAGTTATTGTTCTTACCGGTAAAGACAAAGGTAAATCTGGTGAGATTACCGAAATGTTGACATCAAAAAACCGTGCCGTTGTTCAAGGCATCAATATGGTGAAACGTCATACTAAACAGACTCAAACGTCTGAGGGTGGCATCATCTCCAAGGAAGCTTCAGTTCATGTTTCAAATTTGGCTCTTAAGGATCCAAAAACTGGAAAAGCAACAAAAGCTGGTTATAAAATGAATAAAGACGGCACAAAAACTCGTATTTCCAGATCATCAGGGGAGGCAATCTAATGGCTTATAGTCCTCGTCTTCGTGATGTTTATGAAAATGAAATTCGCGCAAACCTTCAAAAAGAATTTTCTTACGGTAACGTAATGGAAATCCCTAAGCTTGATAAAATTGTTATCAACATGGGTGTTGGTGGTGCTGTTAACGACAGCAAAAAAGTGAAAAAAGCAGTCATAGAGATGACCAAAATTGCTGGTCAGGCTCCTGTGACAACACGTGCTAAAAAATCTATCGCTGGCTTTAAGGTCCGTGAAGAAATGCCACTTGGTTGTAAAGTGACTTTGCGCGGTGCAAAAATGTATGAATTTTTGGATCGGCTTATTCAGGTTGCTCTACCACGTGTGCGTGACTTCCGCGGCGTTAATGACAAAAGCTTTGATGGCCGCGGCAATTTTGCTCTTGGTCTTAAAGAACAATTGGTGTTCACCGAAATCAACTACGATGACGTAGATGATATTCGCGGTATGGACGTCATTATATGTACGACAGCGAAAAATGATAAAGAAGCCCATTCGCTTCTTTCTGGTTTCGAAATGCCGTTCGCCTCTAAAACGGCAGGAGATAAATAATGGCTAAAGTAAGTGCAGTAAATAAAAACCTGAAGCGGCAACGCTTGGTCGCTAAATACGCTGAAAAGCGTGCCGCTCTGAAAGCAGCAGCAAAAGATCCAAACCTTTCATTTGATGAACAGTTTGAAGCCCGCTTGAAACTTTCAACATTACCACGCGACAGTTCAAGAAGTCGTGTTCGTAACCGTTGTCTAGTTACAGGTCGCCCGCGCGGTTATTACCGTAAATTTAAAATGTCTCGTGTATCACTACGTCAGTTAGCCTCTCACGGCTATTTACCTGGCGTTGTGAAGTCGAGCTGGTAGGAGGACTGAATTTATGTCTATGAGTGATCCTCTAGCAGATATGATTACACGTATCCGAAATGGACAACGTGCTAACAAAAAAGCTGTAAATTCACCAGCATCCAAACTTCGTCAGAGTGTTCTCGACGTGTTGGAGCGTGAAGGTTATATTCGTGGTTATGTCAGAAGTGAAGAAGCTACTGGCAAGCCTGATTTAAGCATTGAACTGAAATATCATGAAGGTGATCCTGTGATCCGCGAAATTAAGCGTATCTCAAAACCTGGTCGCCGTGTTTATTCATCCGTTGGTGATTTGCCGCGTGTGCGTAATGGCCTTGGTATTTCCATCGTATCAACCCCAAAAGGTGTACTTTCCGACGCTGAAGCGAGAGCTGAAAACGTTGGTGGCGAAGTCATCTGTACAGTATTTTAGGAGAGCATTATGTCTCGTATTGGTAAAAAAGCTGTCCAGATCCCAAGTGGCGTTGAAGCAAACCTTAATGACCGTATTCTTACGATTAAAGGTCCAAAAGGTTCGCTTGATATGACTTTCGTTAATGAAGTTGATGCAAAACTTGAAGATGGTGCAGTAACTGTAACACCACGTGGTGATGGCAAACGTGCCCGTTCCATGTGGGGAATGCAGCGTACATTGGTAAATAATCTCGTTCTTGGCGTTACCGAAGGTTTTACAAAAACTCTCGAGCTAAACGGTGTTGGTTACCGCGCACAGATGCATGGGAAAAATATAAACCTGCAATTAGGTTTCTCCCATGACATTCTTTATGAAGTAGCCGCTGGAGTTGAAATTAAATGTCCTAACCAGACTACAATCATCATTTCCGGTATTGATAAACAAAAAGTAGGCCAAGTTGCGGCAGAAATTCGTTCGTATAGAAAACCAGAGCCTTATAAAGGCAAGGGTGTTAAATACTCAGACGAATATGTGTTCCGTAAAGAAGGCAAGAAGAAATAGGAGGTCGTTATGCAAAGTGGTAAAAAATTATTTGAACGTCGCCGCAATCGCGTGCGCACTAGTCTACGTAAGGTAGCAAACGGCCGTGCTCGCCTTTCAATTCATCGCACAAACCAGCATATTTATGCACAGGTAATCGATGATGAGAATGGTGTCACTGTTGCCGCCGCTTCAACACTTGATGAAGGTCTTCGTAAAGATCTTAAAGTGGGAAGTAATTCAGAAGCAGCAGCAGCTGTTGGTAAATTAATAGCAGACCGTGCCAAAAGCGCCGGTGTTGAACAAGTTGTTTTCGATCGTGGTGGTTTCTTATTCCACGGCCGTGTTAAAGCACTTGCCGATGCTGCCCGCGAAGCCGGCTTGAATTTTTAAGGGATAGATTATGGCACGAGCAGAAAGAGAACCTCGTCAGGAAAGTGAACTAACTGAAAAGTTGGTTCATATTAACCGGGTTGCTAAAGTGGTAAAAGGTGGTCGTCGTTTTGGTTTTGCAGCACTTGTTGTTGTTGGTGATCAAAAAGGCCGCGTTGGCTTTGGTAAAGGTAAAGCACGCGAAGTTCCAGAAGCGATCCGTAAAGCTACGGAAGCCGCTAAAAAGAACATGATCAGAGTTCCACTTCGTGAAGGACGTACGCTCCATCATGATATCGAAGGTCGTCATGGTGCGGGTAAAGTTGTTATCCGTAGCGCACAGCCTGGTACCGGTATTATTGCTGGTGGTCCAATGCGCGCAGTGTTCGAAGCACTTGGTGTACAGGACGTTGTGACAAAATCACTCGGGACTTCAAACCCTTATAACATGGTTCGCGGTACGTTTGATGCGCTATCCAAGCAGGTATCACCTCGTATGGTAGCCTCCAAGCGTAGCCGTAAAGTAAGCGACATTGTTTCGCGTCGTGGTGAGCGTAAAGCCACTGGCGCAGAAGCTACGGAGTAAGTTAGATGGCGAAGAAAACATTAAAAGTGACGCAGACCGGTAGCCCGATCCGTCGTCAAGCAGATCAAAGAGCGACACTTATCGGTCTAGGTCTTAACAAAATGCACCGTACACGCGAGCTAGAGGATACTCCAGCCGTGCGTGGGATGATCCGTAAGGTTTCCCACATGGTCAAAGTTGAAGGTGAGTAATTATGAAACTTAATGAACTTGCAGATAATCCTGGCGCAACCAAAAACCGCAAACGTATTGGGCGTGGTATTGGCTCTGGTAAAGGTAAAACTGGTGGTCGTGGTGTAAAAGGTCAAAAATCACGTTCTGGTGTAGCTATTAAAGGCTTCGAAGGCGGACAAATGCCAATTCACATGCGTCTTCCTAAACGTGGATTTAACAATATTAATGCTAAAACTTTTGTTCCAATTAACATTGGTCGTCTTCAAGAAGCGATTGATGCTAAGAAAATTGATGCGAAAAAACCTATTACCATTGATGTGTTAATTGCATCAGGTTTGGTTACACGTGTTAAAGATGGCGTTCGTTTGCTTGCAAAAGGCGCGATTAAGTCGAAAGTTAATATCGAGGTTAGTGGTGCATCAGCAGCAGCAATTGCAGCGGTTGAAAAGGCAGGCGGAACAGTTTCTGTACCGGCTAAGGTTGAAACCAGCGCTTAAAGACCTTAAATAAAAATAATCGGCATTAGGGCAAGGAAAATAAATAATGGCATCAGCGGCGGAACAATTAGCGGGTAATTTAAACTTTGGTGCTTTTTCAAAGGCGACCGAGTTAAAACAGCGTATATGGTTTACGCTGATTGCGCTTATGGTTTACCGTCTTGCTACTTATCTTCCACTTCCGGGTATTGATCCGGTTGCCCTAGAGCAGATGTTTAGCCAAAATCAGGGCGGTATTCTTGGAATGCTTGACCTGTTTAATGGTGGTGCGATCCAGCGCATGAGTATAATTGCTCTTGGCATCATGCCTTATATATCATCTTCGATTATTATGCAGCTCATGTCGTCTATGAGCTCACAGCTTAAAGAACTTAAGAAAGAAGGCGAAGCAGGACGCCGCAAAATTAACCAATATACCCGCTACGGTACGGTTATACTTTGTATTGTTCAGTCTTATGCCATCGCGACCGGGCTTGAAAGCGGCATAGCCGTTGAGCCGGGTATGTTCTTCCGCATGACAACGGTTATAACCCTTGTTGGTGGTACATTATTCCTTGTTTGGCTTGGTGAACAAATTACAGCACGTGGTGTTGGTAACGGTATATCACTAATTATCTTCGCCGGTATAGTCGCCCAGCTTCCTGTCGCTATTGCGAGCACACTTGATATGAGTGCTAAGGGAACACTAGGCGGACCGCTCGTTATTGTAGCGCTTCTTGCTATGGTGGTTGGTGTTATTGCGATTATTGTTTTTGTTGAACGGGCCCAGCGCCGTGTTCTTATTCAGTATCCAAAAAGACAACAAGCCAACGGCATGAGCCAAGGCGAGCAGTCACATATGCCGCTTAAGCTTAATACGGCTGGCGTGATCCCACCGATCTTTGCATCATCACTACTTATGCTGCCAATGTCTCTGGCGCAATTCTCTTCAGCGGATAGCCCTGAATGGGTTACCACACTGACAGCAATGTTTGGACCGGGACAACCGCTTTACCTTCTATTTTATGTGGTTGGTATTGTGTTCTTCTGTTTCTTTTATACGGCGCTTGTGTTTAATCCTGAGGAAACAGCTGACAACCTTAAAAAATATGGTGGTTTTATTCCTGGTATTCGTCCCGGTAAAAACACATCAAAATATCTTGATTTTGTTTTAACTCGTCTGACGGCAGTTGGTGCGATGTATCTCTGTGCAATATGTTTGCTTCCTGAAATACTCAGAGCACAATATGCGATACCGTTTTATTTTGGCGGAACGTCACTTTTGATCGTAGTCAACGTGACTATGGATACAGTAGGTCAGATACATAGTCATTTGATGGCTCATCAATATGAAGGCCTTATGAAGAAACAAAAATTACGCGGCGGAAAGAGACGTAGCAAATGATTATAATACTACTCGGACCGCCTGGTGCAGGAAAAGGCACTCAAGCTCAAAAAATACAGAACTCTCATGGACTAGTGCAACTATCCACGGGCGACATGTTAAGAGCAGCCGTTGCAGCGGGAACCGAAGTAGGAAAAAAAGCTAAAGATTTCATGGAAGCGGGTAAGCTCGTAACTGATGAAATAGTTGTAGGAATTATCGCGGACCGTATTGAAGAAGACGATTGCAAGCAAGGTTTCTTGCTCGATGGTTTTCCACGGACCGTAGCACAGGCGGAAGCCTTGGATAAGATGCTTGATCAAAAAGCTTTAATACTCGGCGCTGTTGTCGAAATGAAGGTTGATGATGAAGCGCTGGTAGACCGGATCACAGGACGCTATACATGTGCTGACTGTAATCAGGGATATCATGAAGTAAACCTTAAGCCCAAAGTTGATGGCGTATGCGATAACTGCGGGTCTACGAATTTCAACCGCCGAGCAGATGATAATCGGAAAACCGTGTCGTCACGTTTGGAAACCTATCATGCTCAGACCGCTCCTTTGCTTCCCTATTATGAAGCAAAAGGCGTTTTGAAAACGGTAGATGGGATGGCTGATATCGATGATGTCAGTGCCCAAATAAAAGATGTATTAAGTGCGTTAGCATAAGCCTTGTATCTAGGGAAAAAAACTTTTTAATAAAAGCTTTTTTTCAGAGGTTGACTAAGTGTTCTTAATACCTATAATCGCGCAACTTCATAGCATACCGTTTGGTGTGCTGGAATTTGTATTATTGGTTTGAATTTTTAGATCGGGAGAAACGATCGTGGCGCGTATATCCGGCGTTAATATACCCACTGCTAAAAGAGTGGAAATCGCATTAACCTATATCCATGGGATTGGGCTTACATCTGCGAAAGAGATTTGTGAAAAAAATGGTATTGCACCTGAAAAGCGTGTGCATGACCTTAGTGATGCGGAAGTAATTAAAATCCGTGAAACTATTGATGCTGACTATATGGTAGAAGGTGATCGACGTCGTGATGTTGCAATGAACATTAAACGACTTCTTGACCTTGGTACTTACCGTGGTCTTCGTCACCGTAAAAGATTACCCGTTCGCGGTCAACGCACTAGCACCAATGCCCGTACCCGTAAGGGTAAACGCATTGCTATCGCTGGTAAGAAGGGATAAGGGTCAATACAATGGCATTAGAGAAAAAAGTTAAGCGTAAAGAACGCAAAAACATTACCAACGGTATTGCCCATGTAAATAGTACATTTAACAATACCATCATTACCATTGCTGACGTACAGGGAAATACTATTTCCTGGTCTACAGCAGGCGCTATGGGTTTTAAGGGTTCACGTAAGTCAACACCTTATGCAGCTCAAATGGCGGGCGAAGACGCGGGTAAGAAAGCAATGGAACATGGCATTAAAACGCTTGAAGTTGAAGTTAAGGGACCAGGTTCTGGTCGCGAATCAGCTTTGCGTGCAATAATGGCACTTGGAATTATTATTACATCGATTCGTGACGTAACGCCTATCCCACATAATGGATGTCGTGCGCCGAAACGTCGTAGAGTATAAATTGTAACTTTTTCATCATTTATGGATGGATAAGTTATTTATATTAAGCCTGACCTAAACAGATAAGGATTTAATCGTGATCCAAACGAACTGGCAAGAGCTAATTAAACCGACTACCCTTGAAATTATTCAAAAGGGTGCAGAACGCAGAAAAGCAACCATCGTTGCAGAACCGCTTGAACGCGGCTTTGGTATGACGCTTGGTAATGCACTGCGCCGTGTGCTTCTTTCATCACTTCAGGGTGCTGCAGTAACATCAGTGCATATTGATAATGTACTTCATGAATTTTCATCAATCGCTGGCGTACGCGAAGATGTGACGGATATTATCCTCAACATCAAAAAGCTTGCCGTAAGTATTGATGGTGAATTTGAAGGTGCAAAACGTCTATCACTTCAAGCAACTGGTCCTGGTGAAGTAACCGCGGCCCAGATCGAAGAAGTAACAGGTATTATCATTCATAATACTGATCTTGTGATCTGTAACCTTGATGATGGTGCTGAGCTGCGCATGGAACTTACCGTTGATACTGGTAAAGGATATGTGGCTGCCGTTAAAAACCGCGCAGATGATGCACCGATTGGCATGATCCCGGTTGATAGCCTGTTCTCACCGGTAACACGTGTTAGCTATAAAGTGGATAACACACGTGAAGGTCAGATCCTTGACTATGATAAACTTACAATGGACATTGAAACTGACGGTACAGTAACGCCGGAAGATTCAATCGCCTTCGCTTCTCGTATTCTTCAAGATCAACTTCAAACATTCATCAACTTTGATGAGCCTGAAGATCTTGCTGCTGATAAAGAAAGCGACGAGCCTGAATTTAACCGTAATCTTCTTCGCCGTGTTGATGAACTGGAACTTAGTGTTCGTTCAGCAAACTGTCTTAAGAATGATAATATCGTTTATATCGGTGATCTTGTACGCAAGACAGAAGCAGAAATGCTTCGTACACCGAACTTCGGTCGTAAGTCACTGAATGAAATTAAAGAAGTTCTTTCCTCAATGGGGCTTCGTCTTGGTATGGAAAATCCAGGATGGCCACCAGAGAATATCGAAGAGCTTGTGAAAAAGTTAGAACAAGAATTTTAATTTAAGAAATTTAATAAAAGGGACCGGGTCCAGATTGGCTGGATACCCTCTCAAGGAGTAAATACCATGCGGCATCGCAAAGCAGGTCGTAAGCTAAATAAAACAAGCAGTCATCGTAAGGCGATGTTTTCTAATATGGCTTCAGCGCTTTTAAAGCATGAACAAATTATTACAACGCTTCCAAAAGCAAAAGAAATCGCTCCGATTGTTGAGCGTCTAATCACTCTTGGAAAGCGTGGATCACTTCACGCACGTCGTCAGGCTATCTCAAAATTGCCTGCGTCTGATAAAGAAATCGTTCAGAAATTGTTTGATGTTCTTGCAGAGCGTTATAAAGAACGCAGTGGTGGTTACACCCGCGTACTTAAAGCGGGTTACCGCCACGGCGACTGTGCACCAGTTGCAGTGATCGAACTTGTTGATCGCGACGAAGATGCTAAAGGCCTAGATAGTGGTCCGGTATTTGACGACGAAGACTTCGAAGATGAAGCCGTAGCCGTAGCATAACATTTAAGTGTTATAACGAATTTAAAGAAGCAGCCCCTTGAGGCTGCTTTTTTTTTGTTCTGACGTTTGTTATCCTTGCGGCATTCTTTTTATAATTCTATAAATAGAAATATAAAAATTTCATTCAAAGGAACAGTTAAAATGGCACTAAAAGCGGGCGTGGTATGCGGCGAAGATTATGTTGAACTTGTTAATGCATGTAAAGAAGGCGGCTATGCTCTTGCGGCGGTGAACTGTGTGGGGACAGATAGTGTCAATGCGGTGATGGAAGCTGCAGCAAAAAACAACAGTGACGTGATTATTCAGTTTTCAAATGGCGGCACCCAGTTTTATGCAGGTGCCGGTATGGAAGACGCGTTTCAAGCAAAAGTGCTTGGTGCGGTTTCTGCGGCTCAGCATGTTCATTTACTTGCGGAACATTACGGGATTTGTGCCGTACTTCATACGGATCATGCCAACCGCAAACTTGTGCCGTGGGTTGATGCGCTCGTCGATCATTCTGAAGCTTATTATAAAGAAAACGGTAAGGCGCTTTATAGCTCGCACATGCTTGATCTTTCCGAAGAAGATATTGATGATAATCTGAGCGAATGCGCCCGCATGCTAGAGCGGATGGCGAAAATGGAAATGAGCCTGGAAATTGAGCTCGGCATAACTGGCGGCGAAGAAGACGGTGTTGGTCATGATATTGAAGAAGGGGCTGATAGCTCGCATCTTTATACCCAGCCGGAAGATGTTCTTAAGGCTTATGACCTTCTTACACCGCTAGGGCATTTCTCTGTTGCTGCGTCATTTGGTAATGTTCACGGTGTTTATAAACCGGGCAATGTGCAGCTTCGCCCAGAAATCCTTAAAAACAGTCAGGCGCTAGTGGATCAAACCCACAGTACTGGCAATAATCCCCTTAATCTCGTGTTTCACGGTGGTTCAGGTTCTGAAAAAAGTAAAATCGCCGAGGCAATCTCGTACGGCGTCTTTAAAATGAATATTGATACCGATACTCAGTTTGCTTTTGCTGAAGGTGTTGGCAAATATGTGATGGAGCATAGTAAAGCCTTTATCCATCAAATAGATCCTGAAGACGGCACGCCATACAAAAAATTCTATGATCCTCGTAAGTGGCTTCGGGCAGGG
This sequence comes from Kordiimonadaceae bacterium, assembly GCA_018660225.1. GTDB lineage: Bacteria > Pseudomonadota > Alphaproteobacteria > Sphingomonadales > Emcibacteraceae > Pseudemcibacter. The sequence continues at coordinate 23,103 of JABJKT010000024.1, read as the reverse complement.
GAGCAGTCATTTGTTGCTCGTCTAGATGAGGCTTTTGTAGATTTAGGATCCGTCGGTAGATCGCTGGCTAAGTGATTCTAAATGCAGGGTACATAATTCTGCCACGTATTATATTTATAAATTAAACCGTAATATTAATTATTATTGGATTGGTTATGAAGAATTTGATGAAATATGGTCTAGGACTGTTTGTATTTGTGGCTATATTGTATGTAAATATGCAAGAAACGCCCCTTGCACAGTCCAGAATAAAGGTACCACCAACTTCCGATTTACAGGTAAAGCTATCCTACGCGCCGGTCGTTCGCGAAGCGGCGCCGGCTGTTGTAAATATATATACCAAAAGAGTGGTAAGAACGCGGACATCTCCATTTATGAGTGACCCATTTTTTAGCCGTTTCTTCGGTGGATCTTCAGCGCCACGCGAACGTATTGAAAGATCATTAGGGTCCGGTGTAATTGTAAAGGCAGAAGGTATTATCGTGACCAATCATCATGTGGTTGATGGGGCTGATGAAATTACCGTTTCCTTATCGGATCGCAGAGAGTTTGAAGCCGAAGTAATATTAATGGATGAAAGTACCGATCTGGCGATTTTAAAAATAGAGCCAAGTGGTGTACCGTTATCCGTGCTTGAATTTAGCAATTCAGAAGACGTGGAAGTAGGTGATCTGGTTCTGGCAATCGGCAACCCGTTTGGAGTTGGCCAGTCAGTAACCAGCGGCATTGTATCTGCCCTTGCAAGAACACAAGTTGGCGATGATGATTATCAATTTTTTATTCAAACGGACGCAGCGGTAAATCCCGGTAATAGTGGTGGTGCTCTTGTAGGAATGGACGGGAAACTTGTCGGCATTAATACCTCCATTTATTCTAGAAGTGGTGGATCAAACGGTATTGGCTTTGCTATTCCGGTTAAGATGGTTGATTTTGTGCTTAATGCGACATTGAATGACGGGGAAATTATTCGTCCGTGGTTTGGGGCAACTGGTCAAGCCGTTAGTTCAGAAATTGCAGAAAGTCTGGGCTTTGATCGTCCGGGCGGTGTGCTTATCGATAACGTTTATCCAAATAGTCCAGCCGACCGTGGTGGATTAACGCAAGGAGATGTGGTTGTATCCATCGACGGCGAAGAAATATTTGACACACAGGGCTTAAAATACTTCATTGGTCTGGGAAAAGTTGGCGGTGAGATTGCTATTGAAGTGTTAAGTGGCGATGATAGAAAAAAATTAGCCATTGAACTTGAAACCGCACCCGAAGTGCCGCCTCGTGATGTAACGGTGATCGAAGGGGATAATATTTTCGAAGGTATGAGGGTGGGCAATCTGTCACCTGCTTATGCGGAAGAGCTTGGGCTGAGCATGTTCGAAAAAGGGGTGGTTATACTGGGAATTGAACGTTCAAGCCCTGTGCGCCGCTTAAATGTGCTGCGGGCAGGGGATATTTTTGAAAATCTAGATGATAATGACGTGGATGCGGTATCAGACCTTGAAGACATTCTTGATGATGTGGATGACGAAGAAGTTTCTTTTGCGGTGCGCCGCGCCGGCCGCCTTATTGAATGTGATGCTAGAGGGCGTGGGAGCTATAGCTGCCAATGAGTGATCTATTCGCTAGCGCAGGACTTGAACAGGGGGCACCAAGACCACTGGCGGATCGTTTAAGACCCAAAAAGTTAAGTGAAGTGGTTGGTCAGGGTCATTTAACCGATCCTGATGGAACGCTATGGCGTATGTTAAACGCGGGCAAATTATCATCGCTTATATTCTGGGGACCGCCGGGAACAGGCAAAACCACTACGGCGCGATTGCTTGCTGAAGACATAGATCTTTATTTTGAACAGATATCAGCCGTATTTTCCGGTGTCGCGGACCTGCGAAAATGTTTTGAAGCGGCGAAAGAAAGACGCCGTACCGGAAAAGGTACGCTGCTTTTTGTTGATGAAATTCACCGCTTTAATAAATCTCAGCAAGACGGTTTTCTGCCTTACGTAGAGGATGGCACTATTGTGCTTGTCGGTGCGACGACGGAAAATCCGTCGTTTGAACTTAACGCAGCTCTTTTGTCGCGAATGCAGGTGATGGTCTTAAACCGGCTTGATCAAACGGCGATGGAAGAACTGCTTGTTCGCGCGGAAGAGATCGAAGAAAAGAAACTGCCGCTTAGCGCTGATGCAAGAGCGCTTCTTTACAACATGGCGGATGGTGATGGTCGGTATCTATTAAACCTTGCTGAAATATTGCTAGGATTAGATTTCGAAGAAGATCTGGACGCTAAAGCGCTTCTCCAAGTATTACAAAAACGAGCACCGGTTTATGATAAAGGCGGCGAAGGGCATTTTAATTTAATATCTGCGCTTCATAAATCATTACGTGGCTCCGATACGGATGCGGCCCTTTACTGGACGGCGCGGATGCTTGATGGTGGTGAAGACCCACTTTATATCCTACGCCGCCTCGTAAGGTTTGCCGTTGAAGATATCGGTCTAGCTGATCCGCAGGCTGTGGTGCAGGCAAATGCTGCCCGCGAAACATTTCAATTTTTAGGCACCCCCGAAGGGGAGCTTGCCATTGCGCAATCCGTGATATATTTGGCTACGGCGCCCAAATCAAATGCGGCTTACATGGCCCATAAGGTATCAATGAAACGGGCCAAAGAAACCGGATCATTAACGCCGCCAATGCATATTTTAAATGCGCCAACCAAAATGATGAAAGATTTAGGCTACGGTAAAGACTATCAATATGATCATGATGCTAAAGACGGATTTTCCGGACAGGATTTTTTCCCGGATGATATGAAGCGGGAACAATATTATAATCCGGTAAACCGCGGTTTTGAGCGGGAAATTTCAAAACGTCTTGATTACTGGGCGAAGCTTCGCGAAGAAAAAAGTTAATCCCACAGATAGCGCCTGTTTAAAGGCACATTATCCTGCCATTTTGCCAGTTGGAACTGGAAAACCACATGACCGAGGTTTCTAAAGGCGCACTCTGCGCTGGCTAAATAAAATTCCCACATGCGAAGGAATTTTTCATCATAAAGCTCGATGATTTTAGGTTTTTTTTTCTCAACCCGCTTTCGCCATTCACATAAAGTATCGGCATAATGAATTCTTAGAACCTCCATATCAGTAATATAAAGGCCGCTTTTTTCTATGACCGGGGCTATTTCGCTAAGCGCCGGCGCATAACCACCGGGGAAAATATATTTTTTGGTCCATGGGTCCGTTTCCCCGGGACCATCCGCTCTGCCGATTGTGTGGATTAGTGCTACGCCGTCATCCTCAAGGCATTCATAAACCTTATTAAAAAAAGTCTGATATTGTTTTCTTCCCACATGCTCAAACATACCGACAGAGACAACACGGTCAAATTTTTGCCTGACCTCGCGGTAATCCCGCAATTGAAAGTTGACTTTGTCCAAGTGGCTTGAATTTTTATTGGCGACTTTTAATTGTTCTTCACTAAGTGTTATGCCGGTTACGTTTGCGCCGGTGGATTTGTTTAAATGAATGCTTAACCCACCCCAGCCGCATCCTATATCAAGCAGGTTATGGTCAGGTTTAAGCAGTAGTTTTTTGGCAATCAGATCCATTTTATTTATTTGTGCATGCTCAAGGCTTTCCTCAGGCGATAGAAAATAGGCTGACGAATATTGCCTGTTATCATCGAGAAACAAATCGTAGAGATCATCGGATAGATCATAATGATGGGCAACGTTTTTTTTAGATTTTCCGGCTTCGTTAGCCTGATTTAGCCAACCTTTAAATCGGTTATAAGGATCGCCGCCCATAAGGTGGAATGGGTTATCGGGTCGCCATTCCATATTTTTTGTAAACAGGCTTAGAAAATCAAAAATATTGTGGGGTGGCTCAATAGTTAAGCTACCGTCCATGTATGCTTCACCGGCTATTAGATCAGGTTTAAGGAATATTTTCCACAGTAACGATTTATCATTAAAGCGGATTGTAACTTCCGGTTCATCAGTTCCTTTAAATTGATGTTTCTTTCCTTCGACATCAATGATATTTAAGGTACCTTGTTTTATTATTTTATTTAAAAATACTGAGAGTGGAAACATTTTCATCCTTTAAGATAGAGGAACTGAAACGTAACAACTGTTCAATATTACGAAAAAAAACAAGAAAAACAATGTTATTTTTTCAAGGAGAGGTCTTATGAATATGATTTTCGCGGTAGCTGCAGGCGGCGCTATTGGCGCGACGGGCCGTTTTCTCGTTGGTAGATTGATGCTGAATATTATGGGTCCTGGCTTTCCGTGGGGCACTTTAACCGTTAATATTTTAGGATCATTTCTTATTGGTCTTGCGGTTCAGTTGCTTGCTATGCGATATAGCCTCTCGCATGAATGGCAGGGTTTTTTAATCATTGGTGTCCTTGGTGGTTTTACGACTTTCTCCGCTTTTTCAATGGAAGTCGGTTTGATGATTGAAAAAGGACAACTTTCTACCGCAGCTTTTTATGCTTTTGGTTCATTGTTTGTTGGACTTGCTGCTTTATTCGTCGGTATTTATGCCGGTCGTTCATTATTATAAGGGTTTTCTATGTCAGGTGTTTCAAAAGAATATGTAACGGATAACGAAGCCGACTGGCGGCTCGATAAATGGTTTAATGTCCATTTTCCGGGCTTAAGTTATGGCAGGCTTTCAAAAATCCTCCGTAAAGGCGAAGTGCGTGTAAACGGAAAACGGGTCAAAGCAAGTTTCCGCCTTGAAGGGGGCATGGAAATTAGATTGCCGCCGCTTGGAAAAGAAGAACGTTCTGTGTCTAATAAACCTAAAATGGTTAGAAGAATATCCGATGCCGATGCCGCCATCATGCGCGAAATGGTTATATACCAGGATAACAGTGTGATCGTGCTTAATAAACTGCCGGGCCTTGCGGTTCAGGGCGGAACGGGGACAACACGCCACGTAGACGGTATGCTTGAAGCGTTGCAGGGGGACGGTGAAGAAAAGCCAAAACTTGTTCACAGGCTTGATAAAGATACCAGCGGTGTTCTAGTCATTGCCCGTAGCGGTAAGGCGGCAAAAGAACTTACCGAAAGTTTCAGAAATCGCCGAACTAACAAAATATATTGGGCCCTTGTCAAAGGAAAGCCGTCGCAGCAGGAAGGCGCGGTGCAAGCTCCGCTTGATAAAGAGCCAGGAACGCGTGGTGAGCGTATGGCCGTTTCAGAAAATGGTAAACGAGCGATAACAGACTTTAAAGTCATGGATAATGCCTCCGGAACCGTAACATGGATGGCTTTTAGACCCATTACCGGGCGAACACATCAAATCAGGGTACATGCTACCGTTTTAAACACGCCAATTTTGGGTGACGGTAAATACGCGGCTAAAGAAGCCTTTATCGACGGTCCGATTAGTAAAAAGCTTCACTTACATGCAAGAAGCATTGAAATTGATCATCCTGATGGCGGCATTCTTTCCGTTCAAGCACCACTTCCCACCCACATGAGGGAAAGCTGGAATTTATTTGATTTTGATGCGAATGACGACACAAACCCGTTTGAGGATGTCGATAATGCCTAAAGTGAGTAATGATCTGAAACTGGCAATTTTTGATTGTGATGGCACCCTTGTTGATGGTCAACATATGATCATTACGGCTATGAAACAAGCGAGTAAAAACTGCAATATTCCTTACCCTGGTGATGAGCCAGTACGGCGTATAGTCGGCCTTTCACTGCTTGAAGCTATAACGCGGGTTTATCCAACGTTAACATCCAATGATCATGATCTCATAAAAACAGAATTTGTAAACCATTTTCAATATTTAAGAACGCTGGAAGACCATCATGAACCGCTTTATGACGGGATCATAGAGGCAATAGTTGAGCTAAGTGATATGGGCGTGCTACTTGGTGTCGCAACGGGTAAATCCACAAGGGGACTTAAAAATACTCTTAAAAATCACGGGATTGAAGATCACTTCGTTACTTTAAACACCGCCGATGATGGCCCGGGAAAGCCGCACCCTTCAATGATCAATGTTGCGCTTTCTGATACGGGTGTCTCACGCGAAAATGCCTTCATGATCGGCGATACTACATATGATATGCTTATGGCCGCTGAAGCAGGTGTCCGGTCCGTTGGAGTGACATGGGGCTATCATGAGAAATCCGAACTTATATCATGCGGTGCAAATCACATAATCAGCCATATTTCCGAACTTATTGAATTGGTGAAAGATTAAATGAAACGTTTTTATAAGCAGGTATCGGTTAGCGATCAGGACGGTTTATTCAGTGTATTGCTTGATGGAAAGCCAATAAAAACACCGGAAAAAAGCCCCTGCCAAATGCCTAATAAATCCATGGCCGAAGCCGTCGCAAAAGAATGGGACGAACAGGAAGTTGAAATAACCCCCGCTAATATGCCAATCACCAAACTGGTAAACACAGCCATTGACCGTGTGGATAAACGCCGGGCGGCACTGACCGACGAACTTGTCGAATATGCAGGGTCGGATCAGCTTTGCTACCGGGCGGAAGAGCCCATAGAACTGATTGAGCAGCAGAATAAAGTCTGGGATCCGCTTCTGAAACGAATGAATGATCTTCATGATATTGAACTTAAACTGGCTGGCGGCATTATTTTTGTTGAACAGGAAAAATCGCAACTCTCAAAAATACGCACCCTTATTGACGTTATGGAAAGTTTCCCGCTAACGGCATTTTACGGCATGACAACAGTTACCGGTTCAGTGACTATAGGCTTAAATCTGTTTGAAGGTCACATCACCGTGGATGAGGCATGGGAGGCTGGCCAGCTTGATGAAAATTTCCAAATTTCAAAGTGGGGAAGTGATTTTGAAGCCGAAGAAAGACGCAAAAATCTTAAGGCAGAGCTTATAAATGCCGCTTATTTCCTAGACCTTAGCAAGGCTTAATAAAAAATTAGTTGATAGGGTGTACTGTTTTATGTTACTAATGAGTAACATAAAATCAAAGGAGTGCATTTATGCAGGATATTCTTGATAAACTGGAAGAAAGACGTTCTTCGGCCCGTTCGGGTGGCGGACAGACACGCGTTGACGCACAACATGCCAAAGGCAAACTTACCGCGCGGGAACGGATCGAACTTTTACTTGATGGTGGAAGTTTTGAAGAATATGACATGTTCAAAGAGCACCGTTCAATTGATTTTGGTATGGAGAAAAATAAAATTGCCGGTGACGGGGTGGTTATTGGCTCAGGGACCGTAAATGGTCGGTTGATATTCGTTTATAGTCAGGATTTTACCGTCTTTGGCGGATCATTATCAGAAACTCACGCCGAAAAAATCTGTAAAATTATGGAAATGGCTATGAAATCCGGTGCGCCGGTGATCGGCATAAATGACAGTGGTGGCGCACGTATTCAAGAAGGTGTCGCAGCTCTCGCCGGATATGCGGAAGTTTTTCAAGCCAACGTCCTTGCTTCGGGTGTTGTGCCGCAAATATCGCTTATTATGGGCCCCTGCGCCGGTGGGGCCGTATATTCCCCGGCCATGACCGACTTTATCTTTATGGTAAAGGATAGCTCATATATGTTTGTTACCGGACCCGACGTGGTCAAGACGGTTACTAATGAGATAGTCACGCAGGAAGAACTTGGCGGTGCCAGTACTCACACGGTGAAATCCGGTGTTGCCGATAATGCCTATGAAAATGATCTTGAAGCCATCAAACAAACAAGACGGCTAATTGATTTTCTGCCCCTTAATAATAAACAGAAGTCTCCAACCAGACAGACCTTTGATCATCATAACCGCGTAGAAGATAGCCTTGATAGTTTAGTGCCTGCTAACCCTAACCAACCTTATGATATGCATGAACTTATTAGAAAAACCGCTGACGAGGGTGACTTTTTCGAAATTCAGCCGACATATGCAAAAAATATAATTACCGGCTTTGCCAGAATTGAAGGATCAACAATTGGCATCGTTGCCAATCAGCCGATGGTGCTTGCAGGATGCCTTGATAATGATGCATCAAGAAAAGCGGCCAGATTTGTGCGGTTTTGTGATTGTTTTAATATTCCCATCATTACTTTTGTGGATGTGCCGGGCTTTCTGCCGGGGACTGCTCAGGAGCATAACGGTATTATTAAACATGGGGCCAAGCTGCTTTTTGCTTACGGGGAGGCAACGGTGCCAAAAATTACCATCATTACCCGAAAAGCATATGGCGGTGCTTATGATGTGATGGCCTCAAAACATTTAAGAGGTGATCTGAACTTTGCCTGGCCGACGGCGGAGATTGCCGTAATGGGCGCGGAAGGTGCGGTAAAAATTATTTTTCGCGAAGAAGCCAAAGACGAAGAAAAACTAGCTGAAAAAACAAAAGAATATTCCGATAAATTTGCAAATCCCTTCATCGCCGCCAGAAGAGGCTATATCGATGATGTGATTATGCCACATGCCACAAGGCGCCGGATTAGTCGCGGGCTTAGAATGCTGAAAAATAAAGACATTCAAAACCCGTGGAAAAAACACGATAATATACCGCTTTAGGAGTGAGCAATGTTTAATAAAATTCTTATAGCAAACCGCGGCGAGATCGCGTGCCGAGTTATAAAAACGGCCAAAGAAATGGGTATTTTAACGGTTGCCATTTATTCTGACGCCGATGCGGACGCGCTTCATGTGCGCATGGCTGATGAAAAAATTCATATTGGAAAATCACCCGCCGCAGAAAGTTATCTGATAGCTGATAAAATCATTGAGGCAGCGAAACAAACCGGCGCTGATGCTATTCACCCGGGGTACGGTTTTCTTTCTGAAAATGCTGATTTTTGCAAAAAGCTTGATAAAGAAGGGATCACATTCATTGGCCCTGGCACAAAAGCGATCGGCGTTATGGGGGATAAGATATCTTCAAAAATACTGGCAGAAGAAACAGGTGTAAATACTATTCCCGGCTATCTTGATGTGATCAAGGATTCTGAGGAAGCGGTAAAAGTTTCAAATGATATCGGTTATCCGGTGATGCTTAAAGCGTCCGCAGGAGGTGGCGGTAAAGGTATGCGCGTTGTTTATAATGATGATGAGGTGAGAGAAGGTTTTAATTCAGCCGCAAACGAAGCCAAATCAAGTTTTGGCGATGACCGGGTATTTGCCGAAAAGTTCATTGAAAACCCGCGCCATATTGAAATTCAGGTGCTTGGCGACAAACATGGAAATATCATTTATCTGGCGGAGCGGGAATGTTCAATTCAGCGCCGTCATCAGAAGGTCATTGAAGAAGCGCCAAGCGCATTTCTAAACGAGGAAACACGCGCTAGTATGGGCGCACAGTCTGTGGCTTTATCTAAGGCGGTGGATTATAGCTCGGCAGGAACAGTGGAATTTATCGTTGATAAAGACCAGAATTTTTATTTCCTTGAAATGAATACCCGCCTTCAGGTAGAGCATCCGGTGACGGAACTTATTACCGGAATTGATCTTGTTGAGCAGATGATCCGTAGCGCGGCCGGTGAGCCGCTAAATATTGCTCAGCAAGATGTGGCTATAAATGGCTGGGCTATGGAAGCACGGGTTTATGCCGAAGACCCTCTACGTGGTTTTTTACCGTCCACTGGCCGTGTCACTGATTATATACAGCCTGAAGAAGATGATCATATCCGTGTTGATAGCGGTATTTACGCAGGAAGCGAGATCAGCATTTATTATGATCCGATGATTTCGAAGGTGATTTCATATGGAGAGAACCGGGACGAAGCGATAGATAAATTGCGCCTAGCCCTTGATGAATATTATATTCGCGGTGTTGGTCATAATATTTCTTTTCTATCTGATGTTCTTAAATCCGCACGTTTTAGAAGCGGGGATATATCAACAAAATATATCGAAGAAGAATATAAAGACGGCTTTAACGGCGGCACATTAAGCTTAGAGGCATGGAATATTATGATCGCGGTGGCGTCTACGGTTCATTCTTGTGAAATAGGACGCCAGACTACCATCAGCGGCAAAATGAACGAGGATGCCAGCTCATTTTCAGAAACCTGGCAAGTTCATATTGATGGTGAAATACAATCGGCAAATTTCCTTATGACCGGCGAAGGATGCAATGTGATAACCGGCGGGTTGGTTTATGAAATCCAAACATTATGGGCTCCGGGAACGGCGGTTTTTACGGGTACTATAAATAATGAAAAGGTTAGTGTTGAAGTAGATTATTTGCCTGACGGGTACAGACTTACATATGATGGTGCCAGCGAAATTATCCATGTGCGTGATGAACGTGAAATGGCCCTTTCAGCATTAATGCCGGAAAAAGTGCCGGCTGATATGTCAAAATATCTACAGTGCCCTATGCCGGGACTAGTCGTTTCCATTGATGTTGATGAGGGAGACGAAGTTCAGCCGGGGCAAACTCTTTGCGTTATAGAAGCCATGAAGATGGAAAATGTGCTTCGTGCGGAACGCCAAGGAAAGATCGCCAAGATATCGGCAGAGGCGGGCGGTAGTCTCGCGGTTGACGCGATAATTATGGAATTTGAATAATATCATGCTGGATGATGGTCATAAAGCCGTGCGACTTTTGATATTTGGTCGTGTGCAGGGCGTTTTCTTTCGCGACTGGACCGTTAATGAGGCATCATCCCGCAACATTGATGGGTGGGTAAGAAACCGAAGCGATGGTACCGTTGAAACATTACTCGTTGGCGAGCAGATCCAAGTGGATAAGATGATTGAGCGCCTCCATATCGGCCCGCCATCCGCAAAAGTAGATCATATAGAAATTTCAAAAGCTATGGGGATTACAAAGCATGGCTTTTCTCAGAAACCAACAGTTAATTTAAATGAACGACGCGGGCTTTAATCTTCATTTTCAAAAGTATTACCCCATGTTCGCTGTAAGGCCGCATCCAGATCATCCATATTAACAGGAAGACCAAGATCAACAAGCGATGTCACGCCGTGCCCAGAAATGCCGCAGGGGACAATGCCACTATAATGGCCGAGGTCTGGTTCAACATTGATGCAAATACCGTGAAAAGTAACCCATTTGCGAATGCGAACGCCGAGAGCGGCTATTTTATCTTCCTGTCCGCCCTCGCGTGTGACCCACACACCGACACGTCCACTTCTGGTTTCCCCTTTAATATTAAATTCGGCTAGTGTGTCAATGACCCAGCGTTCAAGGTTAGCGACGAACTTGCGTACATCTTTACCATACCTATTTAAATCAAGCATGACATAAACAACACGTTGCCCCGGCCCGTGATAAGTATATTGTCCGCCGCGGCCGACGTTATGGACGGGAAATCTTTTTGGCTCTAAAAGATCCGTATCTTTTGATGATGTGCCGGCGGTATAGAGCGGGGGGTGTTCAACGAACCAGACAAGCTGATCCGCAGTGCCGGCACGAATATCCGCGACCCGCTTTTCCATAAGCAAAAGGGCATCTTCGTAATCGGTCAGACCTTCGCTGAATTTCCAGTCAATTTTACCTGAAGTCATATTTATTAAATCTTTGCAATATTAACCAAAAAATAACTATAATGTTACACTGTTAGTGCTATATATTTATAACACTCAAATGTTAAGTATAAAGGCTTAAATAATGTCACAAGCGATCGAAGATGTTGAAGTTGAAATTACGGTTGTGCTGGGTCAAAATCTGATGCCGGTAAAGCAGCTCCTTAAACTGGGCCGTGGTGCTGTTATTGAACTTCAGGAAAATGTCGATAGCCCGGTAAAAATTTACGCAAACGGCGAACTTATAGCCCAAGGGGAAATTATGGTCACCGGCGAAAATATTGGCATTACCCTGCTTGAGGGCGTAAAAAGTTTTCGTGAACTGGGTTTTTTGAGTAAATAACGGATTTTTTAATATTTCTGTTGCGAAGTGTCGCCTCTTTTGTTACTTCACCTTGAATTGATTTACCAAACTACGAATATGCGGTCGTGGCGGAATTGGTAGACGCGCAGCGTTGAGGTCGCTGTGGGGTTTAAACCCCGTGGAAGTTCGAGTCTTCTCGACCGCACCATTTCTCTTTATTTTATTTTCAAAATATGCATTAACCATGTTTATACACAAGCCTTGCGTGCTTTGTGGAAAAAATACTATAATGCCTCTAGGGCAAATATCTTACAGTGTAATTATATGATTTAAATATCAGGAGTGATTTATGTATTTTCGGGCGTGTAAAAAATTATTGGGCAGTTTTCTTATCAGTTTAACATTTATTTCAACAGGGTATTCTCAAGATGTCTCTGTTAATTTTCTGGCCAATGCCAGTCTTCGTATTTCAGACGGTGAACATGTTTTATTTACTGATTTTCCGTATGTTTCAGGTGCTTTTGGCCATATGGAATATACTTATCCCTTTTTTGTGGAGCAAGGAAACAATGTTACCACGCTTATCACTAACCGTATGACGGATCATTTTGATCCAGAGGCTTTCATGGCGCTGGGTTGGAATGTTATAGCACCTGCCGAAGTCGTGAGCGATATTGATGACAGATATGAAGAGCTCAATAATGCAAGAAATTTAATTGTTGCAGAACTTGAAAGAAATAGAGAACTTGATCAGGCAGTTAATCCTGATTCAGAGATTATTTTGGAATTACCTGATGCTGTTTTGAAACCTAATACTGTCACCGTTGAAGAGAAAATAACCAACGGCCCCATGAACATTACGGCCATTAAAACAAAATCAGCCCAAACGGAACATTATTCTTATTTATTGGAATGGGGTGGCAGAAAAATTTATTTAGCAGGTGATACTGGTGATACCGATCATTTAGCAGAACTTCCAGACGTTGATCTGGCCTTTTTAACGCCCTGGTTATTTGAAAATGCCAGAAGAGCAAACGCACTTCCAAATACCAAAATCGTTATTTATCAGCACAGAGTTGGGGAAATTATTCCCAATTGTTTTAACTGTACTGTACCTGAAAAAGGTGAATATATTCCGTTTGACTGACTTTACCTCGTAATAATGTTTTTTATTGTTGATTTGCGGAGAGTTTTACTCTTTCATGGTTCGCGAAAAATAATAACAATATTAAACTTTGCGGGAGCTAAAATGATTAATCAGAAAATAAAATTGACAATGGTATCACTTGCTGCACTGGCGATTGCCGGATGTGGTGATCAAGGTGATGCAGGAGGCGGTTCAGCCGAGGCCGTTGATAATAGTGTTGAAGCTATTCATGAGCGGGTGATCACCCTTGATACTCACGTTGATATTCATGAAGATATGTCCTTTGATCCTGTTTATGATCCGGGTACGGATACACAGCAACAGGTTGACCTCGGTAAAATGGAATCCGGTGGACTTGATAGTGCTTTTTTCATCGTCTATGTAGGACAGAATGAAAGAACTGAAGCCGGATACGCTATGGCCAAGGAAAAGGCCCGCCGTAAATTCAGGGCAATTCACCGCATGGTTGATCATTATCCAGACCGTATCGGTTTTGCCAACACACCAGATGAATTTGATGCTATTGCCGCAAGTGGCCGTAAAGTAGCAACCATTGGCATCGAAAATGGTTATGTGATCGGTAAAGACCTGTCACTGGTCGAAGATTATTATAATCAGGGTGCCCGCTATATGACGCTGGCCCATAACGGTCATAATGATATTTGCGATAGTGCCAATCCACTTGCCCGTCTTGGCGATGGTGATGAAGAACATGGCGGTGTCAGTGAATTTGGTTATCAGGTGATTGATGAAATGAACCGTGTCGGTATGATGGTTGATATATCACACGTGTCGATCCAATGTATGATGCAGGCAACTGAATATTCAAAAGCACCCGTAATTGCATCACATTCTGGTGTTTGGGAACTTGCGAAAAACCAGCGTAATTTAAATGATGACCAGTTAAAAGCGGTCGGTGCTGCAAATGGCGTCGTTCAAATCGTTGGCCTTGATGGATTTGTAAAACATTATCCTGAAAAAAGCGCTGAAGTAGCGGCTCTTCGTGCTGCGGCAGCGGCTGCGGCCGGTGATGCTGGGTGGGATAGAAGTAAACATGCAGGTTCTGCAGAATATATGGCAGGCATGGAAGCAATAGATGTCAAATATCCGCCAGCCAATGTAAAAGATTTTGTTGACCATATTGAACATGCGGTAAACTTAATTGGCGTAGATCATGTGGGTATCGTATCCGACTTTGATGGCGGTGGCGGTCTGGAAGGCTGGAATAGTGCGGCTGAAACCATGAATGTAACGGCGGAGCTTGTGGCACGTGGTTATTCAGAAGAAGACATTGGCAAAATCTGGAGCGGTAATACTCTTGCGTTATGGCGCCGGGTCGATGCAGTTGCTGCTGGTCTTTAACAAACGCGGAAAATTTATTTTCTTGTCAGTGCTGCTTCTAGCACTGACAGGATGTTCTGAACAATTAGAAAGTGACAATAGCCTAGAAGCTATTCATGAACGTGTCAGAACATTGGATACTCATGTCGATATCCATGAAGATATGTCGTTCGACCCTGTATTTGATCCCGGTACATTAACCTCACAGCAAGTAGACCTTCCAAAAATGGAAGCAGGCGGGCTTGATAGTGCGTTTTTTATTGTCTGGGTGGCGCAGACGGCAAGATCAGAAGCTGATTATGCCATCGCTAAAGAAAGAGCCATTCGCAAATTCAGAGCCATTCATAGAATGACCGAACATTACCCGGACCGCATTGGTTTGGCATATTCGCCGCAACAATATAAGGAAATCGCGGATAGTGGTCGTAAAGTTGCAATGATCGGTATTGAGAACGGTTTTATCATCGGTAAAGATTTGTCACTGGTTGAAGATTATTATAACCGTGGCGCCCGTTATATGACGCTGGCCCATAACGGCCATAATGATATCTGTGATAGCTCGCAACCCTCTGCGACGCTTGGTGACGCCGAAGAAGAGCACGGTGGTGTCAGCGAGTTTGGCTTTCGGGTAATCGATGAAATGAACAGGCTCGGTATGATGGTAGATATTTCCCATGTTTCTATCAAATGTATGATGCAGGCGACAGAATATTCAAAAGCGCCCGTCATTGCCTCGCATTCGGGCGTTTGGAAACTGGCAAAACACCCGCGTAATTTGAACGATGAACAATTAAGGAAAATAGCCGAAAGTGGCGGAGTTGTGCAAATTGTCGGCTTAGGCGAGTTTGTAAAGCATGATCCTGAACGCTATGCGGCTATCAGTAAACTGGATAAAGCAGTGGCTGCGCTTTATGGTGACGATAAATGGGTGCGTCAAAAACATGCGCAGACACCAGAATATATTAAAGGTATGGAAGAATTAAACGCCAACTATTCGCCAGAGGGTAATTTAAAAGATTTCGTTGATCATATTGATTATGCCGTTAAGCTGATGGGGATTGATCATGTGGGTATTGTTTCCGACTTTGATGGCGGTGGCGGGGTAGAAGGATGGCGCAATGCCGGTGAAACCATGAATGTCACTGCGGAACTCATAAGCCGCGGCTATAATGAAGAAGAGATTGCAAAAATCTGGAGCGGGAATACACTGAGAGTCTGGTCGATGGTAGAAAAAAATGCCACATAGATTAATTAAGAGGGATTAGAAATGAAAAAAATAATTGCAGCAATAATATTTACTTTGTCATCATCTTTGGCACTAGCGCAGGATGACGGGCTTAAAATTCATATTTCCGTTGATCTTGAAGGGATAGCGGGCGCGGTAACGGATGCGCAGCTAGGCACCGGCGGATTTGAATATCAACGTTTCCGTGAATTTGCCACGGCTGAGGCAGTGGCCGCCGTTGAAGCGGCGTTTGAAGCGGGAGCTACTGAAGTTCTGGTCGCGGATAGTCACGGCAATGGTCAAAACTTGCTGATAGAAAAGTTTCCTGAAAATGTAAAAGTGATCCGTTCTTGGCCACGCAAGCTTGGCATGATGCAGGGCATTGAAGAGGGTGGCTTTGATGGCGCTATTTATATTGGCTATCATTCAAGCACCAATTATATGTCCGGTGTTCGCGCCCATACAAAATCAAGCGCGTCTCTTACTGGTCTAAAACTTAATGGTGTGGTTGCCGGTGAAAGTTATTTCAATGCCGCGATCGCTGGAGAATATGGCGTTCCGATTATTATGATATCCGGCGATGAGGCCGCCGTAACAGAGGCGCAGGACGGTATTGGCGATATTGAGGGGGCTATAGTGAAGTGGGCTTATAGTTTCCATTCCGGAAAATCGCTTCATCCTGAGGCATCCAAGAGACTTATTGCTGAAAAAGTTAAGGCGGCTATTGGCCGTATCGAAGATTTCAAGCCATTAAAACTTGAAGGTCCGATCACCATGGATATGAGCTTTAAGAATTACCGGGTAAGTGAGATGCTTGACTATCTGCCGCAATTTGAGCGTATTGATAGCCATACTATTCGTTATGTTGGTCCTAATATGATTGATATCTCAACAGTTGCGACATTTATCACAGGATATAGCCTGGAGCTTTCACCATAATGAGCGCCTATTTAATACTAGATGTGGATATTCACGATCCAGAAAAATATAAAACCTATATGGAACAGGCCGGGCCACTTGTTGAAAAGTACGGCGGAAAATATCATGTGCGCGGCGGACCGTTTGAAATAATGGACGGGGACTGGAAGCCAACAAGGCTCGTTGTTATTGAATATCCGGATATGGAAACGGCAAAAGCCATGTATGACGGCGACGAATATGCGCCGATAAAAGCCATAAGACATTCGTGTAGCACCGGCCATACTGTAATTGTTGAGGGAAAATGATGAAAAAAATATTTGCACTTATATTAATCGCTTTGTTACCGGCCTGTGCCACGACTTCGCAGGATGCGAGAATAGAAATTTATCCCAATGTCGAAAGTTCTAATATTGGCAATGGCGTTGCCCTTTCTATTACTGTTGATGATGCTCGTCCGTCCGGGGTCATTGGTAAAATCGATGAACGTAGTCAAATTATAACAAGTCAGGACCTAGCGCAGCTCATAGGCGTTGCTCTTGTTGATAGTTATTCAAAACAAGGTTTTAACGTGGGCGGTGCAAATAATCCAAATGCTGTGCAGATGCGGGTTACGCTTGAGGATTTAAGTTACTTCAGAGACGGCAGCCTTGTTTCAACATATGTTGAAACCAAATCAAGGATGAAGGTTGATGTGAGTAGCAAAGGCTTCATTCGCACATATTCAAATTCCGAAGACAGAACGGTACCTTTTTCCTCAAACGAAGCCACAAATAATTCACAGCTTCGCAGTATTCTAGAGCGGATTGTCGAAAAAATAGTGAATGATGGGGAACTGATAGCTGCTATACTTCGATGAAAGGAAGACGAAATAAAGCGGCTGATATTTTTTACCAGTAATATCCGGCACTAATTTTAAATTCTGTTGCTTTGTCATATTCAATTTTTAAACGAATATCCCACCATTTTGAATTCGAGAAACGGTTTTCCCAGGAAATGAATTTTCTTATTTTTTGGCTGCTGGTCACTGATTTTTGAAAACCTAGTTCAACATGACTTTTCCACCAATCATCATAACCTGTTATAAATCCTGCTGTAAGGCCAGTATTTAACTCTAATGTTTTTTCACCGAAGGCACTTACTTCACCTGTCACCATTCCATAAACGGCAGAATTATTGTTCACTAAGTACCCTTTGCCGATACCACCAGATAGATACCCATGCAGGCAGCCATCGCAGCTTAGGTTCTGTTTCTTTACACCCGCTTTAACTTTCCATGCAAATGCCTTATCTTCTGGTAAATTTGTAGGAGAAATATTTAAGGTTTCTACGTGAATTAAATCAAGTTTCTTAAGTGATATTTTATTTTGTTGATGCACCATTGTTAAATCAATCATCGACATTTGAGTGAACGGTGAACGCCCGGAATTGTTCGAAAGATAGTCATAATAAGCACCCCGAAAACGCAATTCTACGCCTGTACCCAATTTGTCATTATGCACGATACTTGTTTGTAACATGCTTGAGTTTTGGCTTTTATGTGGAGGTGGTTTTGGGGAGCTACTAGGCCATTCTATATCTTTAGTATCTAATTTTAGTCGACTTAATAATATAGCTCTTCTTCTTGTTTCAATGCTTTTAGGATCGGCGTTCTTTTTTGTTAATGAAAAAGCATAATAATCAAGCAATGTGTCGATAACTTTTTTATTCGAATTTATTTCATTTTCCAGCACGGACGGTAAATTTTCTAAATCATTGTTTAGAATGAAGTTTGAAACGGCTTTTTTCTCCGTATTCGTTAGTAATACAAATTTATCTCTGAATGAATTTTGCCTTGATTTAATAATGGTTATATTTTTTATTAATTTTTTGCCATGCTTCCTTTCGTCAGCAAGGCTCGTTAATATGTCTGACGGCATTGCCCAGTTTTTTACCGACGGCAATAAGGGTTTATCAATTACCAAATTCAGGAGTTCAGCCATTTTGTATCCACAATTTTGCTTTAAAAAATAATATGTGAACTCTTGGCCGAGCAACTCCCACGAATGATCAACAAGTAGGGCTATTTGATTTTGAGAAAGGTCTAATTCATAATTCCATAAATCCCGTAAGTCATTTTCCGCATATGTATGATTATACCGGTAGAACTGTTGATTTGTAAAAGAGGCATTATAGCCCCCTGTAAGGCCTTTAATTACATAAACTAATGCGTTCTCATTATCTGGTGGAACAGCGCCATAATTTAAGCTTGTGTCTAGCAGGGAAAGTTCATTCTGCTCATTTTTGCTGTTAAACTTTAACAGTATATGACCATAAAATGAAGCGGGATTACTTAAATGTCCTGATGCAAAAATAAGACTGATACTTTTAATGTCATCATCCATTTTCCACTTATTATAATCTGTACAAAAGGAGCCATCAAAAAGATTATCCTCGGGCCAGGTAAGGTTGTTTTTTAACCATTTGAAACGGGCTGGGAAACGGCACTGGGCGTGATTATTACCTGCCGCCTTTTGATCAAGCATTGCTTTAATGGTGTCATTTAGTTCTGCATTGCTGTCAAATCTTCCGTTATTGTTTAGAAAGAAATCAGCAGACTTAACGTCGCTGATAACTTTGGATTTGGAAGATTTATAGTGTAATAGCTTATGCCATTCTTTTGAAAATGATAATTGCTTGGCTTCAGATTGTCTGATTAAGGTTTCAATCTGATTGGCTTCTTGGCTAAATAGTTTGTTGGAATTAAAGAAAATGACCGATAAAAAAATAATGAAGTATATTTTTAACTTAGACACTAAATACCTGCATTTCCTATAAAATAGGGGGCACGCTAGCCCCCTAATTATGGTTGGTAATTTTATATTGCGTTACAATGTGATTTAAAGTCTGTTTTAAAGTGATTGTCTACAATATTAAAATATTGTTCTGCTCTAGCAGTTCTATCCATTGAAGCTGTTTCATCTTTTGCTAATGCAGTTGAAAAATCAGCACGAATAACTGTAACGAATTCATTTCTTGAAGAAGCGTCACATTGCAAGATATCCATCATTGCAGTGATGTGCTCACCTTTACCAGATGCTGTTTCTTCAGCAAGTTTATCATATGATTCGTTGATGAACATGGCCGTCATTGCAGCGCCACCTTCACACGATTCAGGTGATGAAACTTTCGATGTTAAAGCTGTCGTTCCAAGGTCCCAAATGATATTTGAAATAATTGCGCCAACTTCTTTATCGCCAAAAACCATCGCACCGATACCACAATGCTTCCAAGCATTTAATTCCTGGGATTGGGCTGTTGATGATACTGCTATAATACTAAAACTCAAAAATATGATTAATTTTTTAAGCATGTCTAATACCCCTTTGTTTGTGTGTTTGATAAAAACTTAATATGTTAAATTATAGTGAGTAAAGTGTATTCCCTAAAGTTATATTGCGCAACTCTTAAGTTTTTACTCTCTTAAGCCGCAATCAGTTAATTTAAGCTCTTGACCTCAAAAGATTTTAAGTGGATAAAATTAGTTAGGATCAGGGAAGTATAATGACATTATCAAGCGAAAATAATGCTGCTGAAAATGAAAGCCATCTCGACGAAGTGTTGCCGGTTTCACCCGAACTCGTGGCAGAGGTAATTTACGCGCTTGAAATTAAAGATAAAGAACAGCTTGATTTTCTTTTAGAGCCCCTCCATAGCGCCGACGTTGCTGACATATTCGAGCAGCTTGATGATAATGATCGCCGGCTTCTTACATCTTTTATCG
This sequence comes from Kordiimonadaceae bacterium, assembly GCA_018660225.1. Lineage (GTDB taxonomy): Bacteria > Pseudomonadota > Alphaproteobacteria > Sphingomonadales > Emcibacteraceae > Pseudemcibacter. The sequence goes on along the minus strand of JABJKT010000024.1, from coordinate 2,908 downwards.
GTTCGGAAATGGAACCGGATGTTCTTTCCGAACTTGATGATAGTACGCTTGATGATGTGATCACCGAAATGGACGATGAGGATGTCGCCCGCGCGATCACGCAAATGGAAAGTGATGATGCGGTTCATGTCCTTGAAGATATGGACGAAGAAGAGCAGCGTAAAATTATTGATGCGCTGCCGGACGAAGACAGGCTGGTCATCGAAGAGGGACTTTCTTATCCTGAAGATAGTGCTGGTAGGCTTCTGCAAAGAAATCTGGTGTCGGTACCGGGAGAATGGACCATTGGCGCCGTCATTGAATTTTTTAGAAATGATGATGATTTACCCGATGATTTTCATGAGATTTTCGTAGTTAATCCTATGCACCATCCTATCGGTACGGCGGCACTGAATAAAATCATTCGCAGTGACCGCGACGCTCTGATCAAAGATATTATGGAAGAAGACCCTAAACTGGTCCCCGTTGAAATGGATCAGGAGGAAGTAGCATATTTATTCCGTCAATATGACATGACATCCATGGGTGTGATTGATAATGATGGCCGGCTGATTGGTATGATTACCGTTGACGATGTCGTCGACGTGATCGAGGAAGAAGCCGAAGAAGATTTAATGTTGATGTCAGGTATTCGTGAAACGGATATTGCGGAAAGCGTTTTTGAAGCGTCCAAGAACAGAGTGATATGGCTGATAATAAACTTGGCAACGGCGATACTTGCATCAATGGTAATTGCTTTATTTGATGCGAGCATCCAGCAAATGGTGGCGCTAGCCGTATTGATGCCTATTGTTGCATCAATGGGGGGCAATGCAGGAACGCAAACCCTAACGGTTACTGTGCGGGCGATTGCCACGCGCGAACTCACATCGTCAAATGTAAAAAGAATTGTATTTCGCGAGTTTTCAATTGCGTTGGTTAATGGAATAATTCTTGCTTTGATAATTGGTGTTCTTGCCTGGCTATGGTTTGATAACATGGCCTTGGGTGGTGTGATGGGAACGGCGATGGTCGTTAATATAATCATGGCTGGTCTCGCAGGAATTCTTATTCCAATCTTTCTTGATAAAATGGATATCGATCCGGCTCTGGCCAGTAGTATTTTTGTGACAACGATCACAGATGTTATTGGTTTTTTCTCTTTTCTTGGGTTGGCGGCGGTGGTGCTTCTTTAAAATATGACCGTTCATTTGATTAAATTATGTGTGGGAATTGAAAGTGTTGAACACTTGATCAATGCCCGTAGCAATGATCCAAGAAATAAAGGTCTTGATTATAATTTTCATATTACAAGATTTAAACCGCGAAGGGCGAGCGAAGTAATTGATGGTGGTTCGCTCTACTGGGTCATTAAGGGCTTCGTTCTTGTGCGTCAACGTATCATCGGTCTGGAAGATATAAAGACAGAGCAGGGTACAAAATGTATGATTAAAATGGATAAGAAGATCCATCTGACAGAAAGCCAACCAAGACGTGCATTTCAGGGTTGGCGTTATTTCGAACAAAGCTCAATACCAAATGACTTGCCTGACAACAGTGCTTTAAAGGATATTCCTGTAGAGCTTAGAAATGAGCTTACGGAGCTGGGTCTAATCTAATTTCCTGCAGTGAGTTATTTTTTAATCTGACATTATCAAACTGACCAAGTCCATTGACATTGATTATATTATTCAGATTATCAATATATTCGTAACCCTGTTCAGAGTAGAATATCAAAGTAATAAGTAGATCATAAACTTTAATATCTTCAGGAGTTGCAAATTTGCTGCGCTCAAGGCGAAAATCTGCATAAGCTTCGTGAGTGTTTAAGTTAAGAGCGTAACCTTCTACGGCACTGATTAAATTTTCAAATTTCTTAACACTGTGAGTTTCGCCCTCTCTGCGGCCAAGGGGCACTACGCCATCATCGTCGCTCCAGGTCCATTGTCCGTAAAGGGCATTGGCTTCCTGTGCAAAGCGTGATGAACCCCAACCCGTTTCAATAGCAGCCTGCGTCAGCGCCAGAGACGGTGGAATGATGTTCATACGTGAATAAAGTTCTTCAATGTTGAAATTGTCCATCCGGTAACGGAGCATCTTCCGGCGGAGCCAGTAAAGATCATTTGTTGTCGCTTGGCCGTTAAGTTCAATGGAGCGGACAATTTCTAGAAGTTTACTTCTTTCATATAAAATGAACTCATTGACTTTAAGGATCGGCGGCAGGAGTGATGAAATAAACAGCTCTTTTCGAACGGCGGCATCTTTAAGTGTCGTCAGTTCGCGGGGAAGCTTTTCCAAAAACAGGTTAGGCACTTCTGCGTCGCCGTTTTTAATTTCATTAAGGTTATAGCCATATGAAGCAAATGCCTTTGTCACATTCTCCCCGTCAGCAAGCTTTAAGTGATCAATCAAAGTGACAGTGGAAAAACCATTTTTACTTTTATTAACTTCATCATAGGAAATATAAAGGGGGAGATAAACAAAACCCGTCAACAAAGCCAGTGCAATTATCGCTTTTCTGAAAAAAGATGATGATTGTCGTCGTTTTACACTAGCCATATAATTCCTAAAAGGATTAATTGAATGTCTCGTATTAGTATAATAATATAGTGAGTCTTCAAATACCAGATTTATTAAATAATTAGTTTATTCTGGAAGAAGAGGGGAATGGAATAGGGAATGCCAGAAAAAAACAAAAAGGCACATGTAATTGTTGTGGGAAATGAAAAAGGCGGCTCCGGCAAGTCTACCACCGCAATGCATATTATAGTCAGCCTGATGAATAAAAACTTCAATGTAGCTGTGGTTGATCTTGACGCGCGTCAAAAATCGCTCGCACGATATCTTGAGAACCGTCTTAATTATACCGATCAGTATGATCTTACATTATCGATACCGGATGTATATATCTTAGGCCGTTCGATGGAAG